>NZ_LVCT01000500.1:0-5930 GCF_001647205.1 Rhodococcus sp. EPR-134 | reverse complement strand
CGAGATCGACGTCATCCGGCACCGTGGTGTCGACTCCGGCGAGGGGGTCGTCGAAGCTGGTTCCGAACGCCCACTGACCGTGGCCGTCGCCGTCGACCAGGCCGTCGTAGGCACTGTCGTGATCGTTCATCTGTTGGTCCTCGAAGTCGAAGTGATTCTCACATGTGCGGAACGGAGTCCGGGATGTCGTAGAAAGTCGGGTGCCGGTAGACCTTGTCGCCGCTCGGCGCGAAGAACGGATCCTTTTCTGCCGGACTCGAAGCCACGATGTTCGCAGACGGCACGACCCAGATGCTCACGCCTTCGTTACGTCTGGTGTAGACGTCGCGCGCGTGGCGTAGGGCCATCTGATCGTCTGCCGCGCGCAGGGATCCGACATGCACGTGGTTCAGTCCGCGCTTTCCCCTCAGAAATACCTCGTACAAAGGCCATTCGCCCCGCACCTGATCGCGCTGTACCTGATCGTTCTCGCTCATGATGTTTCCCCAGTCGTGCGATCGTGCGCGAGTCTCTCGCGCTGTGCAAAGGCGTACGCGGCCTCGCGAACCCAGGCCCCGTTGTCGTGTGCGGCTTTCCGATTGGTGATCCGCTCGACGCTCGCCGCTCCGTTGCCGCGGACCACGTCCATGAATTCGCTCCAGTCCGGCTCGCCGAAATCGTGTGCGCCACGCTCGGGGTTCCAGCGCAGGTCGGGATCAGGGAAGGTCACACCGAGTATCTCGGCCTGCGGTATCGACATGTCCACGAATCGTTGCCGCAGTTCGTCGTTCGTGTGCCGCTTGATGCGCCACTTCATCGACTGCTCGGTGTTCGGCGATTCGTCGTCCGGCGGTCCGAACATCATCAGAGCGGGCCACCACCATCGGTCGACGGCTTCCTGCACCATTGCCCGTTGAGCTTCCGTGCCGCGCATCATCGTCGCCAACAGCTCGAAGCCTTGCCGCTGATGGAACGATTCCTCCTTGCACACACGGATCATCGCGCGCGCATACGGCCCGAAGGAGCTGCGGCACAGCGGAACCTGATTGCAGATAGCAGCTCCGTCGACCAGCCAGCCGATCACTCCCACGTCGGCGTATGTCAGCGTCGGATAGTTGAAGATCGAGGAGTACTTCTGCTTTCCCTCGATCAGTTTGGTGGTCAGATCGCCACGATCGGCACCGAGCGTCTCGGCCGCGGAGTAGAGATACAGACCGTGCCCGGCTTCGTCCTGGACCTTCGCCATCAAGATCGCCTTGCGTCGCAACGAAGGCGCACGGGTGAGCCAGTTTCCCTCGGGCTGCATTCCGATGATTTCGGAGTGCGCATGCTGGGCAACCTGACGGATCAGAGTCTTGCGGTAGCCGTCCGGCATCCAGTCGCGAGGCTCGATGCGCTGGTCTGCCGCGATCGTCTCGTCGAACAGGTTCTGCAGATCTTGTGGAGCTTCCACGTTGGTCATCGTACCTACCTTTTATTACCGAATGATCGGTTGGTAACTAGTATGCACCGAGGTGTCCCAGCACACAAGAGAATCTTTCGCCGCACCAGAAATCAGCGGCCCTCGAAAACCGGCTTCTGCTTCGACAGGAAAGCCGTGACTGCGCCTCGATGATCTGCCGTGGAACCCAGCTCCACCTGTGCGTTCGCCTCGGCCGCCAGCGTCTGGGAAAGCCCAGGAGCAACGGCACGGATCAGCGATTTCACGTGGGCGAAGGCCGCGGTGGGTCCGTCGGCAAGCCGACGCGCGAGTACCCGAGCCTCAGCGGCGACGTCCTCGTCGGCCACCACGCGATGAACCAAGCCCCACTCCAGCGCGCTCTGCGCGTCGAACTTGTCGCCGAGCAACATCAGGCCACTGGCGCGGCTAGGTCCGAGCGCGTGCACGAGCGCATGACTGAGCCCGGAGTCACTGGCCAGACCGATGCCGGTGAATGCCGTCGCAAAGCTCGCGCGAGCCCCCACGACACGGATGTCTCCGGCCAACGCGATTCCCAACCCGGCCCCGACGCAGGCTCCGCCGATACCCACCACCACCGGGACAGAGAGCGTCGACAGCGCCGTGACGATGGGGTTGTAGTGCGCCTCGACGGTATCCATCGCGTGCGCCGGATCAGCATCCAACGCTGCGGCGTGCTCGTCCAGATCCTGACCGACGCAGAAGTTCTTGCCTTCGGCGAGAATCAACACCGCTCGAACCTCTGCGTCCGCGTGGACCTGCAGCAACGCTTCGAGCAGCTGAGACTTCATTTCGCCGTTGACGGCATTGGCGGCCTTGGGTCGGTCGAGAGTGATTGTCGCCAAACCTCGCTCGATCTCCAAGCGAATCACGTCAGTCATCGATGTTCCTTTCGCAGGAAGTTCGGTTCAGCTCCATGTGTGAAAACCCTGTCCCGTCTTGCGCCCCAACTCGCCGCGAGCCACCTTCTCTCGCAGCAGTGCTGGAGGTGCAAATCGATCACCGAGCGTGCTCGAGAGGTGTTCGGCGATCGCCAGGCGCACATCCAACCCGACCAGATCTGTCGAACGCAGCGGGCCCATCGGATGCCGATACCCCAATTCCATTGCTCGGTCGATCGATTCCGCGTCCGCCACACCCTCTTCGAGCATGCGGATGGCTTCGAGCCCGAGACCGACACCAAGCCGGCTGGTTGCAAAACCAGGTGAGTCGTTGACGAGCACCTCGGCTTTGCCGAGCATCGACACCCATGCTCGTACCGAGTCGACAACCTCGGGGCGGGTCTGAGGCGCCCGGACGATCTCGACCAACAGCGACGCCGGGACTGGATTGAAGAAGTGCATACCGATGAACCGGCCCGGATCCGTCAGCGCTGCGCCGAGTTCGGCGATCGACATGGAACTGGTGTTGCTGGCGATCACGGTGCTTTCTCCGGCAACGGCTTCCGCAGCGGCGAGCACCTCGACCTTGAGGGCCGCAATTTCCGGGACCGCCTCGACGATCAGGTCGAGCGACGGTGGCAACGAGGTCACTGCGTCCACGGTGCTCACGCGCGCCAGCACCGTCGCGGGGTCCTGGTCGTCGAGTTTCCCTCGCTCGTGGGCTCTGTCGAGGCCGGCGGAAACACGCTGCAACGCGGCCGCGGTGTCGCCACTCTCCGCGATGGTGACCGCCCCGCCGAGACTGGCGAACACCTGGGCGATACCCGCACCCATGCGTCCACCGCCGATGACTCCGACGGTCTTCGGTGCAACTGCTTCAGTCATGATTTCTTCTCCAGGAAGGCCGTCATGCGATCGCGCTTGTCCGAACTCTCGAACAGGACGGCCTGGGCGATGTCGTCGGCAAACGGATGCGATCCCGGCGCATCGACGATGATCTTGGTCAATCGCAGTGCCAGCGGGGACAGTCGGGAAATGCGGTCGAGCAGCCGATGCGCTGCGTCGACGTGGCAGTTCGGTTCGGTTACCTCGACAACCAGGCCCGCTCGTAGCGCCAACTCGGCGTCGAGGTTCCTGGCACCGAGGAGCACCTGCTTCGCGATCGAGACGCCGACGAGCTTCGGCAATCGATAGCTGGCGCCGGCGGCTGCCATTATGCCGAGATTGGGCTCCGGATTCCCGAAGACCGCCGTCGTTGTCGCGATGCGAATGTCGCAGGCGTAGGTCAACTCTGCCCCACCGCCGAGCGCGTAGCCGCTCACGGCGGCCACGGTGGGAAGCGGGAGCTTTCCGATTCGGTCGAACAGCGTGCGGTTGATACCCGCGAACGCTTCCTCTCGTCCGCGCTCTCGGAGCTCCGCGATGTCAGCGCCGCCTGCGAAGTGGGCGCCGCGCCCCGCAAGCAGGAGCAGCTTCGGATCCCGTTCGAGGCGTCCACAAACCTGATGCAGTTCGTCGATCATTTCCGCGTTGATCGCATTGCGTTGCGCGGGCCTGTCGAGGGTGACCACGACGCGATCCTCGCGCTCGTCCACGTGCAGGGTGTTCACATTCGCTCCTTCTCGCTCTTCTCCATTAGTAACCGAACATTCGGTCGTTTGGCAAGGGTGAGAACGAGGATGGTGCACAGCTTTGCCCGAACTGAGAAGATGGGGACATGACTACGGCACGCCCCACTCGACGCACCGGCCTCCCCGGACGTCCCGGCTACGACCTCGATTCGCTCCTGGCCGTGGCCGTGAAGGTGTTCAACGACAAGGGCTACGACGGCGCCAGCATGGAGGTGCTCGCCAAGAAACTCGGCATCACGAAGTCCTCGATCTACCACCATGTGTCCGGAAAGTCAGAACTTCTCGAACTCGCCCTTTCGCGTGCACTCAACGCCCTGTTTGCGGTCACGACCGAAGAGGGCGCCACCACCGGTCCGTACATCGACCGGCTCGAATACCTGGTCCGGCGCAGCGTAGAGGTGCTGGTCGCAGAGCTTCCATACGTCACCCTGCTCCTGCGCGTCCGCGGCAACACGACGGTCGAGCGCGCCGCGCTAGCTCGTCGACGCGAATTCGACAACTTCGTCGGAGGTCTCGTCGCGTCCGCCGCAGCGGAGGGAGACTTGCGCCCGGACATCGAACCAGCCCTCGCCAGCAAGCTGATGTTCGGCACCGTCAACTCACTGATCGAGTGGTACAAACCCCGAGCGGGTGAGTCCGTCTCCGACATCGCCGACGCGGTCGTCGCCGTCACTTTCGACGGACTTCGCAAGGCCTGACTCCAGGCAGTTCTGCCGAATCCTTGACAACGCGGCGTTACCGGGCGATCGTAATTACCGACCGAACGTACGGTGAGATGGAGTTGTCGTGAGCAGACTGTTGGAAAGCTATGTGGCCGGTCAGTGGTACGCCGCACCGGACGCAGGTACCCCGTTGCCGAGCGCAGTGGACGGATCGGAGGTGGCCCGGATCTCCGCAACCGGCATCGACCTCGCCGAGATGGTTACGTACGCCCGCGAGGTCGGCGGGCCTGCACTGTCCGCGATGACCTTCCACGAACGTGCCGGCGCGCTCAAGGCTCTCGCCCTCACGTTGATGGCAGGAAAAGCCGAGTTCTACACACTCTCCACTGCCACCGGCGCGACGACGCGAGATTCCGGGGTGGACATCGACGGCGGATTCGGGACCCTGCTGAGCTACGCGAGCAAGGCTCGGCGCGAATTGCCCGACAGCACAGTCTTTCTGGACGGAAACGTCGAGCCTCTCGGCAAGGGCGGAACCTTCCTCGGGCAACACATCTATACATCACGTCGCGGCGTCGCCGTGCAGATCAACGCCTTCAATTTCCCGGTGTGGGGGTTCCTGGAGAAGCTGGCACCGGCATTCATCGCGGGGGTGCCGTCCATCGTCAAACCTGCCAGTTCCACGGCATATCTCACCGAACTCGTCTTCCGGCGCATCATCGAGTCAGGCTTGCTCCCAGAGGGTTCCGTCCAACTGCTCTCCGGTAGTGCACGCGGCCTCCTCGATCATCTCGGCGGGCAGGACTCAGTGGCATTCACCGGATCCGCCGACACCGCAGCAACGCTGCGTGCTCACCCGAACGTCGTCGGCAAGGGTGTCCATTTCAATGCCGAAGCCGATTCACTCAACGCGTCGATCCTCGGCGAGGACGCCATACCAGGAACGCCCGAATTCGATTTGTACGTCAAACAACTCGTCACCGAGATGACGGTCAAGGCGGGCCAGAAGTGCACGGCGATCCGGCGCGCCCTGGTCCCGCTCTCGCTGGTCGACGCCGTTGTCGATGCCGCATCCGAGCGACTGAACAAAGTGGTCGTGGGACACCCCGATGCTGATGGCGTCACTATGGGAGCTCTCGCCAGCATCGAACAGCGTGATGAGGTCTTGAAATCCATTCGCGGTCTGACGAAGTCGGCAACCATCGTATTCGGAGACCCGGACAACGTGGACGTGGTCGGTGCCGACGGCCAGTCAGGAGCCTTCCTTTCCCCAGTCCTTCTCCGGGCGGAAGAGAATGCGCACGAGGTACACGAACTG
>NZ_LVCT01000499.1:0-15051 GCF_001647205.1 Rhodococcus sp. EPR-134 | reverse complement strand
GGTCACTGCCGACACCGACATCGCACGTCGACTGGTGCTGGGTCTCGCAGCTTTTCACGGCAGAGTGCTCGTGCTGAACCGCGACGACGCCAAGGAATCCACCGGCCACGGCTCTCCCCTTCCAGTCCTCGTACACGGCGGTCCCGGCCGTGCCGGCGGCGGTGAGGAGCTGGGTGGCATCCGCGGAGTTCTGCACCACATGCAGCGGACCGCCGTACAGGGCACACCCGACGTCCTCACCGCAGTCGGCGAGCGCTGGTTCACCGGATCGCAGCGCACGACCGGATCCGAACATCCATTCCGAAAGAGTCTCGCCGAGTTGAAGATCGGTGACACTGTTGTCGGCGGTCCGCGCCAGGTCACACTCGCAGACATCGATCATTTTGCAGAGTTCACCGGTGACACCTTCTACGCTCACACCGATCCGGTGGCCGCTGCGGCGAATCCACTCTTCGGCGGCATCGTCGCGCACGGCTATCTTGTTGTCTCACTCGCTGCGGGCCTGTTCGTCGACCCGGCTCCCGGCCCGGTTCTCGCGAACTTCGGCGTGGACAGCCTCAGGTTCCTGACTCCGGTCAAAGCCGAAGACAGCCTGACGGTCACCCTCACAGCCAAGACCATCACACCTCGCAGCAGCGCCGACTACGGTGAGGTTCGTTGGGACGCCGTGGTGACGAACCAGGACAACGATCCGGTCGCGACATACGACGTCCTGACTCTGGTAGCCAAGACTCGCCCCGAAGGGAATTGAAAGCACATGACCTATCGAGTAGCAGTGTGTTACGGACGCCCCACCGATCCGGAGGCTTTCGACAAGTACTACAACGAGATCCACGTCCCGCTCGCCAGCGCAGTGCCAGGGCTCTCGGACTTCACGTTCAGCAAGTGCTCGACGCTGGACGGCTCCGATCCAGTCTTCTATGCCGTCGCCAACCTCGTGTTTCCCGATCTCGAGACGATGCAGAGCGGCCTGAAGTCCCCGGAGATGGGCGCCGCTGGAAAAGATGTCGCAAACTTTGCCACCGGCACGGTCGACATGTATGTCCAGGAAGTTGTCTCGGTCCTCTAGACCCCTGCAATTTCCCGATCACACAGGAGTTGTCTCGTGAGTACAGGAAGCATCACCGCCAGAGAGATGTTCGACGCGGACCAGGCATCGCAGGCACTCGGTATCGAGATTTCCGAGCTGGCGCCCGGTAGCGCAACCGTGACCGTCACCGTGGGCGAAACCATGGTGAACGGTCACGGAATCACACACGGCGGTTATGTTTTCCTGCTCGCGGACACCGCGTTTGCGCTCGCCTGCAACGGCTACGAGGATTCAGCCGTTGCAGCGCGCGCGGACATCAGATTTCTGCGTCCGACCCGTCTGGGCGACACCTTGACCGCGGTCGCCACCGAGAAGGCTCGAGGCGGCCGAAGTGGGATCTACGACGTGACCGTTCGCAATGGCGACGCCGTCGTGGCCGAGTTCCGCGGCGACAGTCGCACCATCACCCGCTGAAATTCAGCCCACGGTGTATCAGCCCACGACGGGAAGTTCGAGGGGGCCGGACCCGTCGGCGAAGATCGCCACCGGCATACCTTGCAGTCCCCCACGGAAACTGATGTCGCCACCGGTGATTGCCAGACGAACGGAATGCCCCGGTTCGAATCGGTGCACTATCGCCGGCATCGTCACCGGCACCGGCTGCGACGGATCACTGATGCGTATGGGCGCAATGAGTCCGTTGATCAGCGAGGAAGTTCCGTCCGGAGCCACGTCGTAGAGTTTCGCGAACACCACCGGCTGTCCGGGCGCCGCAACACGCAGCGTCACAGTGGGAGCTCCCACCACGTCCATAGCCTCGGTCATCGGCGCAGTGGTCCAGAGCGCCTCGGTTCCCGGAATCTGTGCATTCGGAATGTTTCCGGCCGGATTGATATTGAGTGGCTCTACGCCCGTCGGCAGCCCAGCCGGTGCGGTGACGATCGTCTTCGAACCCGGTATCACCGGCGTGCCGTCCGGTAGCAGTCCCCCGTCAGCGGACAGATGGAAGGCGCGAGCGGTCCCGACATCGACGGTGTCGGACGTCGCGTAGGCCGGTGCCGCGTTTCCCTCGTAGTCGATCCAGTTGCGGAAATACGCGAATTCCGGTCCGGTCTCGGTGTTCTCGTCTTTGAGGTAGTGATCGAACCAGTCCATGAAGCGACCGGTCTCGTACTGGGTATCCTCGTCGGGTGCGGAGAAGCTGAACTCGCCCGGCGCAGCGGCCAAGTGGCTGTGCCCCCACGAATGCCAGATCATCTTGGCATCGACGCCACGATCCTTCAGCGCGTCGTAAGTCGCGGTTGCCTCGTTCAGATCGAACAGGGTGTCCTGTTGCCCCTGAGCAAGCAGTACCGGAATGTTGATCCGGTCGACGAACGACGAGACCGACGACGCTCGGAGCTCACTCACTACTTGCGGTCCGATATCGCCGGTCACCACTGCCTCGGCGATCGCGTTGCACATGTAAGGGACGTAGTTCGGGCAGCCGGGTAGCCGTGCGGGATCTGCGATGTAACCGTCCACACCGGGATTCGCGATGCCCGCGCCGAAGAGCAGCGATGCAAAGAGCACCTTCGCTGCTCCCGGCTCCGCAGTCGACACTCCGGAGATGGTCCCGGTGCTGTTGGGCGCCAGAGAATACGAGAGATCGTTCCAGGTGATCATGGGGATGATGGTGTCGATGCGGGGATCGACACTCGCGGCGGCGAATTGAATGCCGCCGCCGTAAGAGCCACCCGTCATTCCGACCCGCGGGTCGTTCGTCGACGGTGCACCGGTGTGATCGACGGAGTCCTGAACGACCGTGGTGAGCGCCGGATAGGGCTGCGTCAGAGCCTGATCCGTGAAGGCAATCCCTTCTTGGCCGCCGAGGAAGCTGACCAACTGGGAAGCGGCGACACCGTCGTATGCGGGAGAGTCGAGTGTGATCTTGCAACTCGTGCCGCCGAAACCCAATCCCGAATACGTCAGTCCGACATACCCGTTCTCGGCGAAGTTCTGCAGGGCAGGAATCTGGTCCTTGTACGAACCGCCGAACCCGTTGGTGGTCAGGATCGCGGGAGCTGGGTTGTCAGCGTCGACACCATCGGGAACAAAGAGTTCACCGACGACGGTGCACGGCGTCGAGAGTTCAGGCCCGACATCGACCGAGAAGTACAGCAGCTGTGACGAATACGAGCCGTTCGGTGAATCCGCGAGCGCCGGCGGCGAAAAGCCGAGGGCGCAAACCACGAGCGTGACGACACTGATCGCAATTCTCCGGCGCACCTGAAAACCGTACACCCGGATCTGTTCTCCACCAGCCTGATCGGCTGCGCGCCGCCGAAGTTTCCGGAGCAAAAGCTACGCCGGACGGGCCGACCTCTACTTGACCGTCAAGGTGCCGTGCATGCTCGGGTGGTAGGTGCAGTGGAACGTGTACGTTCCAGGCTCGTTCGGCACCGTGATGGTTTCCGTCTCACCCGCTTCGATGTCCTCGTTGAACAACCCCGCGGTATCGGACGTGACCGAGTGCTCGACGGTGTCGTTGTTCTGAATGGTCAGTACCTGTCCGGGCATCACCGACTCCGGCGTCGAGTATTCGAAACCGCTGATCACGATTCCCATCGACGACGCTCCCGGCGTCGACATACCCAGAGGCATGCTCGGCATCGACATACTGGTCGGCATGCTGGTCATCGGCATACTGGTCATCCCCATGCCGTCGTGATCGGCCGAATCGTTGTCCGACGAATCGTTGTTGTCACTGCACGCGGTCAGTGCGAACACCGCCAGGATCAGCGCTGCGAGCACTGCGAGAATCCGCTTCATTGCTTCGCCTCCTGCTCGTTCCCCCGCAGTCTGCTGATTACCCGCCGCCTAGGGGGCCAAACAGCTCCGATGTGGTGCCTGCGGCGCTGATAGTGCACGATTTCTGCACCAGCTCCACTCGCGGACCGACACTGAAGGAAACAGCACAGATGGTCAAGAGCAAAACGTCGAAGGCAGCCCAGCCGAAGGCGTCGAAGGCAGCGCAGCCGAAGGCTCCCAAGACAGCAGAGCCGAAGGTAGCCGAGAAGGCTCCCGCCGTTCTCTGGAAGGACCTGCCGGACGAGCACGACTACCCGGCAGCCCGCGATTACCTCCAGTTGGGCGCGACGCCGGTTCAGGTCCAAGCTCTCGTGTACGCCCTCAAGACGGCGACGCTGGTCTCGAAGAAGGCCAAAGACATCCTGCGGGCTGCTGGGCTCCCTCTGCTTCCGGTCGACAACCCACACGTTGCTGCCGACCTGTTGAAGATCCGCAAGGGGATCGCGCTGTCGCCGATCCTGCTGGTGCAGGGAGACTTCCGCGCCGGAGTACCGGCGCAGATCGCCGACGGCTACCACCGTGTCTGTGCGAGCTACCACGTGGACGAGAACACCGCCATCCCCGCGAAGATCGCACCCTCGACAGTTAACTCGTAGGTCGTCGATGACCTTCGGCATCCTTGCCCTCGTCGCGCTGGCCGGCATTCTCGGCCCGCTGCTCGGCGCTCGCGTCAGCTGGCATGTCCCCGTGGTGGTCGGCGAACTTGCCGCGGGCGTCGTCTTCGGTGTCACCGGTTTCGGGCTGCTCGACTCTTCGGACCAGACTTTCACGTTCCTGGCCGATATCGGATTCGCGCTCACGATGATGGTGGCCGGCTCACACGTCCCGGTCCGCGATCCGGCAGTCCGTGCGGCAATCGGCAAGGGTGCCGTTCGCTCGGTTGTCGTCGGACTTCTGTCGGTTGTTGCCGGCTACGGTGCGGCGACGGCATTCGGCACCGGTCACGCCGCGCTGTACGCGGTCCTGATCGCGTCGTCGTCCGCGGCGTTGATTCTCCCCATCGTCGATTCGCTGGGGCTCGGTGGAACCTCGGTTCTGCAGATGACTGCCCAGGTCGCGATCGCGGACACCGTCTGCATTGTTGCGCTGCCTTTGGTGATCGATCCGGACAATGCCCCTCGTGCCGGTGTCGGCGCACTGGCTGTGGCGGCGTGTGCGGTTGCCTTGTTCTTCGTACTGCGAGCCTTCCACCGGTCCGGCCATTGGCGAAGGCTCCACAAATTCTCGGAGAAACGAAAGTTTGCACTCGAACTCCGGATCAATCTGGTGATCCTCTTTTCTCTGGCAGCGCTGGCGTCGAGCACTCACGTGTCGATCATGCTCGCGGGCTTCGCCTTCGGGCTCGTTCTTGCCGCGATCGGTGAACCCCGCCGCCTCGCCAAACAGCTCTTCGCCATCACCGACGGCTTCTTCGCTCCCCTCTTCTTCGTCTGGTTGGGAGCGGCGATCAATCTGCGCGACCTCGTCACCCATCCGTCCGCCATCTGGCTCGGATTGGTCTTGGGCGGAGCAACTCTCGTGGTTCACGCCGCGATACGCGCCCTCGGTCTCCCGCTCCCTCTCGGCGTGCTGTCCGCCGCACAACTGGGAGTACCGGTTGCCGCAGTTACGGTGGGCACTCAATTGGGGGTGATGGGCGACGGTGAACCCGCAGCCATCCTCCTCGCCGCCATGATCACGATCGGTGCAGCAACGCTGGCGGGTGCTGCCGCGTCGAAAGCTGGTCTCACGAAGCCTGCTTGACCGCGGCCCTCTCCACCGTCAGCAAGCTCTCCTCCGAATGTTCGGCGTGATACGCCGCGCCGCCGCCGCGGACACCGAAGAGTCGCTTGCTCCAGATCAGCCATACGACGGCAGCGATGTTCACCAGCAGCAACCCGGCCCTCAACCACGTGATCTTCTCGGTCAATTCGTAGATTTCGAGGGGCAGGAACAAGTTGGTCGCCACCACCGCGAAGTACTCGCCCCAGCGTTCGACCATCCACAGGCCGACTGCCTCGATCACTTGAAGGCCGGCGTAGACCAACAGCCCGACTGCGATCCAGGTGAGCGTCGTAACGGACAACGAAAACGCCTGCTCGATGTGATGGACCAGTTTGGAATCGTCGATGTTCCAGCCCAATTGACGGGCAAGTGGCCTGATCAACGGCAATTCGTTCTCGAAGGCGTCCTCGGCGCGACCCTTCGACGATCTCAGTTCGAACACACCGATCGCCAGAAGAACCAAACCCAGAGCGCGGAACATTCTCTCGGTGGCAAGAAGTCGCATGATCAACCGGTCGCGAAGCAGCCTCCCCCGCGGAACCTCGGGGGCGGCGTCCGCCGGTCCCGATGCTCGGGGCGCTCCCGGGACGAAGTTGCCGCAACGTAGGCACCGCCACGCCTGACCCACCGCAGTATCCACATGTAGTCGATCCCGCAGCTCAGGTTCGTCCGGAGCGTAGGTCTCGTGACCGTGCCAACTGCACGAGCGCAATGCGAAGTCCACGGGTGAACTCTATGCCGCATATGCCCGGTAGCGTGGATACCCGCTGACCGTGCACTTCGAACGATGAGGATTCCGATGACAACCACCAAGATCGAAACCCGGCATGGCGTCATGGCAGTCGACGACAGTGCCACCGACGGTTTTCCGGTTGTCTTCATCCACGGGAACTCGGCCAGCCGCTCCATCTTCCGTCATCAGGTCGACGCCGACTGGGCCGGCGACTACCGCATGATCACTCTGGACCTACTCGGCCACGGCGACTCCGAGGACGCGAGCGATCCCGAAGCCGCATACACGCAGAACGGTTACGCCGACGCCATCGTCGATGTTCTGACCGAACTCGGCGTCGAAAGAGCCGTTGTCGTCGGCTGGTCGCTCGGCGGACACATCGCTCTCGAGTTGATCGCGAAATTCCCCGGGCTCACCGGAATCGTCATCACCGGTACGCCGCCGACAAATCCCGAGACGCTCGGCGACGCCTTCAATGCCGGCGACGGATTGTCCATCGGCGGCACCGAGGTCATCACCGCGCAAGAAGCCGAACTCTACGCACGAATGACCGCCGTTCCCTTCGAGCAGGCTGCCCTCGACGCCGCGATACGCACAGACGGACGCGCTCGCAAGATCATGTTCGACGCATTCGGCGCCGGCCGCGAATCGGATCAGAAGGCTCTGGTTGCAACGGCGTCTGTGCCTCTCGCGGTGATCGACGGCGCCGAGGACCCGTTCGTGAACACGTCGTATGTCGCGTCGTTGACCTTCGCGAATCTCTGGGAGGGCACGTATCACGTGATTCCCGGTGTGGGGCATGCAGCGTTCTGGGAAGCCCCTGAGGTGTACAACCCACTGTTGCAACGATTCCTCGGCAGTTTCGCACAGTAACCTGCTGGACAACCTGCTGGACGCGGCGTCCTATGAGATAGAAGCCACTCGACAATCCGGCCATGTCCGGATCATTCATCGCCGTCCTACAGTTCGGAAAACGACTGGAGGCACTGCGATGACCATTCTCGAGCACGGCACGGAAACGTGCATCGGTGGACCGACCCTTCCCCAGATACGACGCCTCGTCACCGAAGTGCCCGGCCCCAACTCGCGCGCTTTGGCAAAGCGCCGGAGCGCCGCACTGCCGGCCGGGCTGACCAGCGGATCCAGCATTTACGTTGCCGCAGCGGGCGGAGGAGTTGTCGTCGACGTCGACGACAACTCGTTCATCGACTTCGGCAGCGGCATCGCCGTGACCACCGTCGGAAACAGTGCGCCGCGCGTGGTCGAACGCACCACGCGCCAGCTCGGTCAGTTCACCCATACGTGTTTCCTCGCAAACCCCTACGAGGGGTACCTCGAGGTCTGCGAAGCGCTCAACCGCCTGACCCCGGGAGATCACGAGAAGCGAACAGCGCTGTTCAACACCGGCAGCGAAGCGCTCGAGAACGCCGTGAAATACGCACGTGCCGCCACCGGTCGCCCGGCAGTTGTCGTCTTCGACCACGCATTCCACGGTCGCACGTTGATGACCATGACGATGACAGCCAAGAACCAGCCGTACAAGGCCACATTCGGCCCGTTCGCACCAGAGGTCTACCGGGTTCCGATGGCATACCCCTACCGTTGGCCGAGCGGCCCCGAAAACGCGGCCGACGAAGCATTCGCCCAGTTCCGTCTTGCGATCGACACTCAGATCGGCGCCGAATCGGTAGCCGCTGTGGTCGTGGAACCGATTCAGGGTGAGGGCGGTTTCATCGTTCCCGCTCCGGGATTCCTGAAGCGAATCTCGGAATTCTGCCGTGAGCGCGGCATTCTCGTCGTCGCGGACGAGGTCCAGACCGGTATCGCACGAACCGGATCCTGGTTCGCCAGCGAGAGTGAGGACTTCGTCCCCGACATCATCACAACCGCAAAAGGTCTCGCCGGCGGAATGCCACTCGCCGCCGTGACCGGCCGTGCCGACGTCATGGACGCCGCGCATCCCGGTGGTATCGGCGGTACGTACAGCGGCAATCCCGTTGCCTGCGAGGCCGCCCTGGCAGTTTTCGAGACGATCGAGATGGAAGGGCTCCTCGACCGCGCCAAGGACATCGGCGACATTCTGACCACAGGTTTGTCCGAAATCGCTTCGGACACAGACATAATCGGCGACATTCGTGGACGCGGCGCCATGATTGCAATCGAACTCGTCCACGACGAGGACAAGGCTCCGAATCGCGAGGCCGTCGCCCAGATCGTCAGCTACGCCCACACGCACGGTCTCCTTCTGCTCACCGCCGGCACCTATGGAAACGTCGTCCGTTTCCTCCCGCCGCTGAGCATCTCCGACGAGTTGCTGACCGAAGGACTCGGTATTCTTCGCGACGCTGTGGCCGCAGTCCGATGAGCGTCGCAGTGCGCAGCTTGATCGGCGGAGCTTGGGTCACGGGCAGCGACGGCACACTGACGGACACCAACCCGGCCCGTCCCGACGAGGTTGTCGCCACCGGAGGCCGCGCCGGTGCCTCCGAAATGGCGACCGGTGTTCGCGTCGCCCGCATCGCCGCGAATGACTGGGCCCGCCTGCCGATGTCCGCACGCGGCGCATACCTCACTCGCGCAGCGGAAATCATCGAATCCAACGCTGAGGCCTGGGGCGAAGAACTCACCCGCGAAGAAGGGAAAACGCTGGCCGAGGGTATCGGAGAGGTGCGCCGCGCAGCGCAGATTCTGCGTTACTACGGCAACGCCGCCGACCGCGAGACCGGAACGGTGTATTCCTCCCCACGTAGCAGCGAGCAGATTCTCGTCACTCGCAAACCTCTCGGCGTGGTAGGCGTCGTCACGCCGTTCAACTTCCCGATCGCGATCCCGGCATGGAAGATTGCGCCTGCCTTGGTGTACGGAAACACCGTCGTCTGGAAACCGGCTGCCGCGGTGCCCCTTCTGGCCTTCCGTCTCGCGCAGGCACTGACCGAAGCGGGCCTACCCGACGGAGTCCTGAACATGATCCTCGCCGACAGCGCGGCCGGTGAAGCGCTGGTCGATCACCCGGACCTCGACGCCGTCACCTTCACCGGTTCCACCGGCGTCGGCCGAAAGATCGCGGGATCTGCTGCGGCGCGCGGAGTTCCGGTACAGGCGGAAATGGGTGGAAAGAACGCAGCCGTCGTACTTGCCGACGCAGATCTCGAGCTTGCGGTCGAGCAGGTGATGCTGGGCGCATTTCGGTCAAGCGGCCAGAAATGCACGGCCACTTCACGTCTGGTGCTCCATGAATCCATCGCCGAGGAATTCCTGGCCAGGCTGACCGTTGAAGTCAAGCAACTGAGAGTCGGAGATCCACTCGATCCCGACGTCACGACAGGTCCCGTGGTCAGCGCATACGCGCAGCAGTCGATCATCGAGGGGATCAATCGAGCCGTCGACGGCGGCGCCAGGGTTGTGGCCACCGCCGAAGCGCCGCAGTCGGGCTACTACGTCCAACCGACAGTGCTGGAACTACCGTCGAGCACCGAACTGTGGTTCGAGGAACTCTTCGGCCCGGTACTGGCGGTGCAGCGGGCAGCAACAACCGCAGACGCATTCCGCTTGGCGAACGAGGGCGAATTCGGTTTGTCCGCAGCATTGTTCACGCAAGACCTGACCAGTGCACTTGCCGGTGTCGACGATCTGGACGTGGGGATCCTGCACGTCAATTCGGAATCGGCGGGCGCTGATCCCCACGTACCTTTCGGCGGTGCGAAGAGGAGTGGATACGGGCCCAAGGAACAAGGCGACGCGGCACGAGAGTTCTTCACTCACACCACCACCGTCTATCTCAGGGGCGGCCGAGCGTGATCTGAATTCGATTCCGCCTGCAGCAGTTCACGAGCTTTGAGTGCGATCCACAACTCGGACCGGGTGTGGGCGGAATCGAGATCTCGGCCGATCAACTCGGCAGCCTTGTCCATGCGGTTACGCAGCGTGTGCCGGTGAACACCCAATTGCGCTGCAGCGGACTCCCATTGACCATTGTGGTGCAGGAACGCTTCGATCGAGTCCACCAGACGGGAACCGTTCTCGGCGTCGTAGCCTTCCAGCACACCGAGACCACCGGCCGCGATCGACTGCAGAACTTCGCTCGACTGCACACTCAACAAGAGACTGAAAGTCCCGAGCTCCGAGAACGGAACGAGCGTGTGTCCTTCGACCTGCCCCACTTTGGCAGCAGAGACGGCCTCGCGCAGACTGGCCGCAACACCGCTCATCGGCCGGACGCCACCGATTCCACCGTTGATACTCCGGCGTGAATTCTCCCGCACTCTCGCGTACACACTGCGTGTGACCTTCTCCGCAACTTCACTTTTCACGACGAACCACACACCGGTTCCGTCAGTCAGCGGGGCCAACAGGTACGGCACCGACTCTTCTTCCAGGGCCGCTGAAGTGATGTCGGTGGCCGCAAGCAAAGGTCCGACATCGGTCAAGGCGGTTGCCACCACCGTGGTTTCGGATTCGAATCCGAAGTACCGCAACAGACTTTCGTCGACGTCACCGCCGGCCTGGCGCACCATCGTCGTAACGGCCAACCTCAGCCGCTGTTCGGCATCGACAACCCGCAACGGCTTGGCAAGCTCGATGGTCAACAGCGACACCGTGTGGCCCACCAACAATCGCTCGGACTGATCCAAGGCGGCCTCGGACGCCACGGCCAGCGTGCCGCTCACAGCAAGGCGGTGAATGGCCAGGTGGCCGTCGTCGTCCACCACGATCCGGCTGCGCTCCTTACCTGATCGCTCCCTGATGCGTTCGGGCAGAGACGAACTCGCACCTTCCGTCAGAGCCAGCACCGCGCCGTCCCGATCGAGAACACAGACTGCTGCGTGAACGGCTCGACCCAGGGCAGTGATCAGAGCCGGCACCCCGTCGAGCAGGGCACGCGCCAACTTCTCCTGCGCGTCGACCACCGCCTGCACCGTTCGTATCTGGTCGGCAGTCAGTTCGTCGATCACGGCCCGCGAAATGGCGATGAACGGCGTCTCCTTGGCGACGGAAAGCACGGCAAAACCCAGTTCGTCGCCGGCCTTGATGATCGCGTCCGGCACCCTCTCGTGGACGGTGCCGGTGTCGAACGCCAGTGCCACCGCACCAGTCTGCGCGATGCGCTCGACGTACTCGTATTGCTTTGTCGCCGAACGCGGTAGATGCAGCCCCGTCGTCATGACAAGCTCTCCACCGGCGAGCCAACGGGTCGGATCCTGCAATTCGATTGCGTGCGCCCAGCTGATCGACAGATCCACGTCGTCGTGACCGGCAACGATCGTGAGGCCGAGCGAGGTGGTGGCCGCCAGGCGCCGGACAGTCATCGGCATTACCGGAACCTCCGAGGGCAGTGAATAGAAAGGCAGTGGACAGAACTGACAGTTTCCAGTTCAGATTTGTACATCAAGTCCATGTTCTGGATCACACGATGAGCTTAGCGTCTCTCCGAAAGAACTGATCGCGTCATGCAATAGGAGCTGAGCCCAGATGCCCGACAGCAGCACCGAAACAGCCGAAGCCGCCAGCGTTCATTCGACACTCGAAACAGGCTTGAAGAAGCGCCACCTGACCATGCTTTCCATGGGCGGCGTCATCGGCGCCGGTTTCTTCGTCGGTCTGAGCGGAATCATCAACCAGGCCGGCCCCGGCGCAGTCATCACGTGCGCGATCTGCGGGATCATCGTGTTCCTGGTGATGCGCATGCTCGGCGAAATGGCCGTGGCCAAGCCGTGTACGGGATCGTTCACCGAATACGCCCGCATGGCGTTGGGCGACTGGGCGGGTTTCACCACTGGCTGGCTCTACTGGTATTTCTGGGTGATCGTCGTCGGCATCGAATCCGTCGTCGGAGCAACCTTGCTCTCCCGGTGGATCCATGGTGTCCCGCTCTGGCTCATGTCAGCGGTACTCCTGTTGGTGATGACCGGGGTCAATCTTCTCTCCGTCAGCAACTTCGGCGAGGCCGAGTACTGGTTTGCGGGTATCAAGGTCGCCGTCATCATCGGCTTCATCGTGCTCGGCAGTCTGTTCGTCTTCGGCATCTGGCCCGGCAGTGAAGTCGATTTCAGCAATCTGACCGGCCACGGAGGATTTCTGCCGAACGGCTTCACCCCCGTACTGGTGGGCGTTGTCGCCGTGATCTTCTCCATGACCGGAGCCGAGCTTGTCACGATCGCCGCAGCGGAATCCGCCGAACCCGCCGGAGCGATCAGGCGGGCCACGAACACGGTCGTCTTCCGCATTCTCGCCTTCTTCGTTGTCGCCACCTTCCTCCTCGTGACGATGCTGCCGTGGGATTCGTTCGTCGTCGGCGATTCTCCGTTCATCTCCGCACTCGACCTGCTCGGAATTCCCGGCGCCGCCGACATTCTCAATCTCGTGGTTCTGGTCGCGGTGCTGTCCTGCCTCAATTCCGGCCTGTACACGGCGTCACGGATGCTCTTCGCACTCTCCGTCTACAACGACGCGCCGGCCTGGATGACACGGACCAACAGCCGCGGCGTGCCGGTGAAGGGCGTACTCGCCTGCACCGTGGCCGGGTACTTCTGTATCGCGGCCGGCTACATCTGGCCGGATACGATTTTCTTGTTCCTCGTGAATTCGTCGGGCGCAATCTGCTTGTTCGTTTACATCCTGATCTGTGTATCCGAACTACGCCTCCGACGCCGATGGGAACGCGAAAGCCCCGAGATTCTGAAATTCCGTGTCTGGTTGTATCCCGGCCTGCCGATAGTGGTCACTGGTCTGATTCTCGTGATCCTGGTGGGAATGGGTCTCAACGAACCCACGCGCGCGGAATTCGTCCAAAGCCTGGTCGCGCTGGCGGTCATCCTCGCCGCTTACGGCGTGAGAAAGTCTCGTACGCGAAAAGTCGGATCGTTCGCGACCGCCTCGAACAACGCACACAGCAGTTCGAAGAAGGCTTGAAACAAGCATCGAGTAAGCGCTCGACTCGATAATTGAACCTCTTCCCCGAAAAGAGCCGATCCGATGGAAGCGGTCGAACATAGATTTTCTCTTTACCTAAATTCAAGGCAAAATGGACAGCATGCCGAGCCCTGTCATCGCCTCCGAGGGGCACAGTTCTTGGCGAACACTTCACGAATGGTTCAACGAACCACACGACTACGAGTGGATAAAGCACCAGAGATCCGGCCGGGCAATCATTCCGATCTTCCGAACCTTGCTCGGAATGATGACGATCATCTTCGGACTGTCCGCTTTCTACAAATTGATCGGTCCGGATACGCCGCCGACCACACCCGGCAAAGCTCTTTCGATTTTCATGATCTGTACGTGTGTGGGAATCGCCGCATGCTGGTTCACACAACCGTTTCCCGGACGCCGGGGGTTGCTTGCATTCGGAATATTCGCAGATCTCGGGATCGCGGCTGCCGTCCTCCTGGTGCCGGATCGCTCGTCCGGGACGTTCGGTTGCATCGTCTTCGCGGTCACCGGAACCTTTGCGACGCTTTTTGTCAGCGCAAAGTGGCTTGTCGCTCATGTCGTTTGGTCGACGACCGTCACGACTACCGTTTTCGTTCTTGCATATCTGGAAGGCGACGTCGATATCACGACGCTTCTGGCCCGCGGCACCGTTCTTTTCGGAGCTGTCACACTCGTTCCCATTTTTGCGCACCTGACTTGGCGCACTCTCTACCGCGATGCCCAGTATTCGGACCGGGATCCCCTCACTGGACTGTTCAACCGTCGGGGACTGGAAGGGGCAGTCGGCGATCTCTTCGAGAGCGCCCGAGACGATTCTTCATCTCTCGCCTTCATCGTCGTCGATATCGACAAATTCAAAACGGTGAATGATCTTCACGGTCATGCCGAAGGCGATCATGTCATCAGGAGAACCGCGAACCGATTGAGCACACATCTCGGCGAACGCGGAGTCATCGCTCGAACCGGCGGGGAAGAATACCTGGCCGTCATCGCCGGCAATCCCGAATCGACAACCCTGTTGATCGAAGGGATAAACGCGGCGCTGTCGGATTGTTCCGACGCGATCCCCACAACGGTGAGCGTCGGAGCGGTGATGATGACCGCCGAATCGAAGGCGTGGAGCGGCGGTGCTTCCGCAATCCTGGCGGCGACAAATGTCGCGGATTCGATGATGTATCAAGCGAAAGCGGCAGGCGGTAATACGATCCGCTCGGCTCAGATCTGATTCACAGCCACGTAAGTGGGTGGACGCTGCGCCCAGTTTCCGTGTCCGTCGCGGCAAGATACACATCGACGCGCTCAGCGGTCAGAGCCTTGCTGATGTGGTAACCCTGGACCAGGTCACACCCGACCCACTGGACGCGGCGGAACTGCTCGATGGTCTCCACGCCCTCGGCCAACGATTTCATACCGAGGGCCGCGGCCAATTCGACAATGGACTTCACCACGGACATCTTCGGATCGTCCGAGTCGGTGACCAGCATGCGATCGATCTTGAGAACGTCGATTGGAAGTCTCTGGAGCGTGGCAAAGGACGAATAGCCGGTGCCGAAATCGTCGAGTGCGACGGTGACCCCGAGCTCACGCAGCTTGTAGAGATCCCGGATCGCGCGATCGTCCACAACACCTGTCTCGGTGATTTCGAGCTGCAGCAGTTGCGGAGGCAAGCCCGAATCCGTCAGCGCTTTCTTCACCATCGCACCGAACTCTCGCGACACCAACTGCACTGGTGAAACATTGACCG
>NZ_LVCT01000498.1:0-6012 GCF_001647205.1 Rhodococcus sp. EPR-134 | reverse complement strand
CACCGAGATGAACTGGCTGGGCCCGATGAGGCCGCGGCTGGGATGGTTCCACCGAAGAAGAGCTTCGAAGGCCACCACTTCACCGGTCTGAGTGTCGACCTGAGGCTGGTAGTGGAGATCGAACTGCCCTTCCTCGATCCCTCTGTCCAGCTCGTGCAACGCCGTCGCCCGCGCCGATGCCCTCGCCCGCAGCAGCGGTGAGAACTTACCCACTCGATTGCGTCCCGTCGACTTCGCCTCGTACAGAGCCAGATCCGCCAGCATCACCAATCCGTCGGCGTCCGTCGAATCCTCGGGCGCGCTCGAGTAACCGATCGTGGCCCGCACTTCGATCCGATTGCCTTCGACGAAGAATGGTTCGTGCAGCACTTCCAGGTACCGATCGAAGATCACACCGGGATCGTCGCGCGAAGAGGTGCAGACGATCAGCCCGAATTCGTCACCGCCCATCCGCGAGCACATGTCCGAACCGATCACGTCGCGAAGGCGTTTCGTGACTTCGAGAAGTAATTGGTCCCCGATCGGATGGCCAAGGGTGTCGTTCACCGATTTGAAGTTGTCGAGGTCGAGAATCCCGACGAGAACCTGCTTCTCCGGCGCGCGGGAGTCGATCGCTTCCTCGAGCGCCACTCCGAACGCACGACGGTTCGGTAACCCGGTCAACGAGTCGGTGGCCGCAAGGCGAAGGATCTCCTGCTCGTGGACATACCTCTCCGTGATGTCGGAACCGACACCGCGCCAACCCAGAATCACGCCGGATTCGAGGACCCGTGGATTGCCGGAAAGAGACCACCAGCGTCGCCTACCGTCGACATGCACCGGCACGACAGTGTCCCGGAAGGGAGCACTCGATTCGAGTTTGTCGATCATCTGGGCCGCGGCCGCACGCCCCTCCGGACTCGATGCGATCTGGAGTCTGGTGAGGAGTTGTCCGAAGGTGAGTTGCTGCAACTCGTCCACCGTCATACCTGCGACCTCGGCGAGACGTGCCGAGGTGTGGGAGAACCGGCCGTTGGTGTCGCACTCCCACAGCCAGTCGCGGGAACCGCCCTCGAAACCGTCGAGCAACAACGCCACAGTCTGACGCTCGGATTCCGCCTGAAACTCTGCGAGACAACGTCTCTGGAAAGAGGCCGACAGATAGACCGCCCCTACGGTGAGCGCAAACATGTAGATGCACAACTGAATCGCAAGTATGCGAAAGTGGGGTTCGGCGTGGACGACGAGAACAGTGAAGACGCCGAGGCCGTGAATGTAGATCCAGGTCAGGCTCACCGATCTCAGACTCGAGAACGTCACGGTCCCGGCGCCCATGATCCCGGCCATCGTCGCGATCAGAACCAAGTCGCGGAAGACGTCCATGTCGTGAAAGAGCAGAGCGAAAAGTGTGACGTCGAGGGTCGCGACCACGATCACTTCGACGAGCAGACCCACGTAGTCGTAGCGCGGGGTGTGCTTCGACGGCCGCCAGCGAAGGGGAATCCATACTCGGATCGAATTCGCGAGGACGAGAAAGATGAGGGCGCCACCCAACCACCTGAGCGTCTGACGTCCGGGCGGGACGGTGTAGGTCAGAATCACGACCAAACTCGCCATGTACGCAAGATTGGCGAACGGCGCGACGGCTGCAGCTTCGTCTATCTGACGGCGAAACAGGCTGTTGCAGTCGGCCTCCGAAGCAGGATCTTGCCTGCCCAATCGACTCGGACGGCTCATCAGCGAGGCATCCCGACATCTGCGCAGGCGCCATCAGCGGGCGTCGAATCCGCTCGCCTGGCCATCCGAACCTCCCCTGGCTCCCCACCGAACCCTTATCCGGTGAAACGTCAGTGTTTCAGACTCGCTGCTTGTTTCCTTCACAACGGTAGCCATCTGACGAATCGATTGTGCGCAGATCACTATATCCAGAGGTCGTTCCGTCGATCCTCCAGGTCGATCCGCGATTGCTGATTCTTAGCTCGAACCACGTTTGTCGCCGACCGCGACGCGGGGGATTCGAGCGGTCGGGAACAACGCGGCGATTGCGAGCAGCGCTGCCACGGCAAAAGCGACACGCAACGCGTCCAGCCTGGCTTCTTCGTTCACGTCCACGATCGCATCCGCCGTGGACTCGGCGACGCCGGCGTCATCGAGAGCGGATCGGAGTTGCGTCGTCGACAGGAACGGCACGCCCGAGGCCATGTCGGTGCTCGCTTGCTGCTGCACCGATGTCGGAACCGCCGGATTGTCTTCGATTCCGGCGATCGCCGACGTCGTGAGAGTGGCAATGAGAACCGATCCGATCAGGGCAGTTCCCAAGGAAGCGCCGAGGTTGGTGGCGGTGTTCTGCAACCCGCCGACCTCGGTGCTGCGCTCGTCCGGGACCGAGGACACCGTGACGGCTCCGAGCTGCGAAGACAGGCACCCCAAGCCGAAACCCATGAACAGCATGGGAATCATCACGATCGCCGCATTGGCGCCGGGGTCCATGCCTGCAACGAGCATCAGAATGCCGACGACCATGACCAACAATCCGACTCGGACCACGCGTCGCGGGTTCGCGGTAGGCCGTAGCTTCGGAATACCGATCGCCGCCACGACGAGCGCCGCCGACAACGGCAGGATGCGAACTCCCGTCTCCAGGGCACTGAGCTCCAGAACTACGGACAAGAACAACGGGACCGCGAAGAACACGCCCGCCTGGACCAGAAACTGCGCGAAGAACATGGAAAGTCCGCCACTGAGCTCGCGGTTTCGCAGCATCGCCGGATCAAGCAACGGCTCCTTCCCCGCAGCGGCCAGGCGTCCCTCCCAGCGCAGGAATCCGTACACGACCAGGAGCCCGGCGATCAGTAGCCACACCACCGGGGAAAGCCCGACCAGCTGCGGTCCGTCGGGTTTGGCCTGCACCCAACCCCACTCGCTCGAGCGCAGTACGCCGAAGACGATCATGCCCAGCCCGACCACGGACAAGATCGATCCGACGTAGTCGAGGCGCGACTTCGACGGTGGGACGTCGACCACCTTGCTGAGCACCAGCAAGATCAGGACAACGATCACGACTTCGCCGACGAACACGTAACGCCATGACGCAAATGTCGTCGCGGCGCCGCCGATCAGCGGCCCGACCGCCACGGCCATCGCGCCGGCGGCAGCGACCAGACCGTAGGCAGCCGGGCGCTTCTGAGCCGGAAAGTTGGTGGCGACGAGCGCGACGATCGCGGGCATGATGAGTGCCGCACCGACGCCTTCGAGGAACGACCATCCGATCAGCAGGACCGCAAGATTGGGAGCGAGCGCCGTTGTCAGAGAACCTGCGCCGTAGATGATCAAGCCGAGCGCGAAGGCCCGGCGACGACCCATCATCGACCCCAGCTTGCTGCCCGTGATCATCAGCGTCGCCATGACCAGGGTGTACAGCGTGATCGCGGTTTGAATGCCGGTGATGCTCGTGCCGACGTCCTCGGCGACGGTTGCCATCGAAACGTTCATGACCGAACTGTCCAAGGTCATCAGGAATTGGCTGGATGCCAACACCGTGAGAACCAGTCCTGAACCCGCCTGCGTCGTCGAACCAGCAACCTGTCCGTCACCCATCGTGCGGGTGTACCCGGTGTTCAGGTTCTCGAAGCAGACCGGTCAGTGCTGTTCGAGGCTGAGCTGATCCGCCCAAGCCGACACGTCCCCGCGTTCCAGAGCCACCGCCAGCAGTTCCGGAAACTTGTCCGGCGTGCACGCAAACGCGGGAATCCCGAGGGCACTCAGCGACGCTGCATTGTCGTGATCGAACGACGGTGCCCCGTCGTCCGAGAGTGCCAGTAGAACCACGACTTGAACGCCGGAGTTCTTCATGGCGGCCATGCGGCGCAACATCTCGTTGCGAATACCGCCCTCGTAGAGGTCCGAGATCAGAACGAACATCGACTCGGCAGGACGCGAGATCAGTGACTGGCTGTACGCGATTGCGCGGTTGATGTCCGTGCCCCCACCAAGTTGGGTCCCGAAAAGGACGTCGACTGGGTCGGACAGTTTGTCCGTCAGGTCGACGACGGCAGTGTCGAAAACCACGAGCGAAGTCTTCAGCGCCTGCATCGACGCCAACACCGCGCCGAACACGGATGCGTAGACGACGCTGGACGCCATCGAACCCGATTGGTCGATCGCCAGGACTACGTCGCGCTGCACGGATTTCGACTTACGGCCGTATCCGACGAGCCGCTCGGGGACGACGGTTCGATACTCCGGAAGGTAGTGCGACAGATTTGCTCGGATGGTTCGGTCCCAGTCGATGTCACGCAACTTCGGATTCGACGTTCTGGCCGAACGATTGAGAGCCCCGGTCACCGCGGCCTTCGTTTTCTGCGCGATTCGCTCTTCGACTTCCCGAACCACCTTGCCGACGACCATTCGAGCAGTTGCCTTGCTGGCCTCCGGCATGACCTGGTTGAGGCTCAGCAGCGTCCCGACCAGATGCACATCGGGCTCGACGGCATCGAGCAGTTCCGGTTCGAGCAGCAACTGCGCCAAACCCAGTCGGTCGATCGCGTCCTTCTGCATCACCTGCACCACCGTGCTGGGAAAGTACGTCCGGATATCGCCGAGCCATCTGGCGACGGACGGAGCCGACGCCCCCAATCCGGCTGAGCGGCGTCGCCCCTTGGTCGGGCCGGACGAATCGTAGAGTGCGGCAAGAGCTGCATCCATTCGACGCTCGCCCGGTTGGCCCAGCCCACCCGTCGATTCTTCGGCGGATTCCCCGAGCATCAGTCTCCAGCGTCGAAGGCGCTGATCGTCGTCGCTCATGCGCCCACCCCCAAGATGTCCGCAACGACCGCCATTGCCGCTCTGCCGCGTCGAGCATCGGTCTCCACTGTCGTTTCGACGCGTCGGCCGCCTCTGACCGCCTGACCGATCGCTCGACGCTCCCCCGCCTCGAACGCTCCGAACGTACGTCGAAGCAGTGGAAGCGTGTCGATGAAGTCCTGCTCACGAAGTTGGCGAACCCACGTGTCGATCAGCGTGAGCAACGCTCGATCGTGAACGAGCACAAGCCCTCCTCCACCGAGAAACCCGTCGACCCACCCGGCTTTGGCGGTCGGCGTGCTTCCCACGGACAGGGCCCGAGACAAGCGCTGGGCTGCAGCGGTTTCCGTGATCGAACCGCTGTCGCGCAGTAGCCGCACCATCCGGCCGACGAGTAATCCGTTGACGTCGTCACGGTCGATCACGCCGGCCATGGCCTGCAGCCACCGTGCGCTCGCATCGCGATCGTCACGAACCATGACTGCCGAGTGAACCTTGTCGAGGTGTTCGCGAAACTCCTCGGCACTGGGATCGTCCAGGCCCGTGACGGCGACTGCGAGGCCAGTGCAAATGCGGATCAACAGGCTGTCGGCGACGTCGACCAATGCCGACACGTCGGTTCCGCGCACATCGCCGTACCGCAGCGTTCGCGTCAGCGTAGGCAGCGCCGCCATCAGGTGCGACACGTCATGATCTAGTGCCGCCACCGTTTTCACACTTTCCAGCACAGCGGACAACGCTGCCGGCAGGTTCGCCAGGAGCGAGTTCTCCAGTAGTCCGATCAGTGACGCGAGAGAGATGTCCGGCTCGTTGATCTTCGAGACGACACATGATGTTGCCGCTGCAACCACCGTCGTGCCCCACAGCGACGCCTCGATCACCGAGACCGAGAATTCGGGCTTCCATTGCAGCGCCCAAGTCTCCCGGAACGTTCCGGTGGAACGGACCTCACTGTCGGCCGGGGTTCCCCAATCGATCTCGAGGATCCCCAGTCGGTGCAGGAACTGGGAACGCTCGACGTCGATGTCGCGTCGCAGGTCCAGATCGAGAGTCTTTGCTCCCGCTTGTTGTCTGAGCCGCAAGGTCTTCGAGCGTGCGCGCAGGTCTGCTTCGAGTGGGACTGTCGGCGTTTCCTCGGGCACCGCGCCCAGCGCTTCGCCCACAACCAATCTTCGCGTGATCAGATCCAGAAGAACGTCGTTCCCGTCGCACATCACCGACCTCGTTGCC
>NZ_LVCT01000497.1:0-963 GCF_001647205.1 Rhodococcus sp. EPR-134 | reverse complement strand
GATCGGAAGGTCCTCGTCCCTGAGCACCCGCGCAACTTTGGTGAGCCACCGCGTGATCGTCTTGTCGTTCGCGGTGAACAGGTGGTGATACCAGCCCGGCGAGGTGATTCCGGCGCCGTAACCCGATGCCGACGCCAGGCGTGAGTGAGTCCAGGGAACCCACGTCAGCGAGGTCTTGACCTTGGACATTCCTTTGAGGATGCGAGCATCGGGTGCCGCCGGTCCCAAGGCTCCGACCAACGCCGGCGCGTGCCAGGCTCCGCAGACGACCGCTACCCGCTCAGCGCCATCTTTCAACGTCTTTCGCAGCACCTGACGCATATACGCTTCGCGATGCGCTGTCTCCTCGTCGATCGGCACTGTCTCACGCAGCGCCTCCATCGCCTCGGTGATCGCATCGAAAGAATCTGCGCCCGAGCTCGATTCGATCACCGAATCCCACCAGCGTTCGGTGTCGTCGAAACCCGCGGCCGCGGCCAGTTCCGACAGAGGATCGCCCTCGCGGACAGTACGAATCCCCTGATCCGCCAACACGTTGAAGGCGGGCAGATCGCAGAACCGTGCCTGCACACCGTTCTTCGCAGCCCACTGCAGCGCTTGCCATTCGGGTGAGAACACAGCAAACGGCCAGAAGGCCGCCTTCGACGGCTCGCCAGTGGCGTACGCGAGCAACGCAATCGGCGGTTTCATCGATTCCGACGCCGCCAGCATCACCAACGGGTCTGCGTCCGAAGGCCCTTCGATCAGGACGACGTCAGGCGAGAACTCTTCCAGACCCTGCCGAACCGAACGAGCAGATCCCGGGCCGTGGTGACGGATACCGAAGACCCGGACACGCAGGTCCGGAATCACGATGGTCACCCGGTGACCTCGCGGCACGCCCGGTAGAAGTCGGACCACTCGCCGCGTTCACGCACTACTGCCTCGAGGTACTCGTTCCACACCACCTTGTCTGCGACCGGA
>NZ_LVCT01000496.1:0-5380 GCF_001647205.1 Rhodococcus sp. EPR-134 | reverse complement strand
GCGTCGTGTGCATGCCGGCGCCGAGACCCCGCAGTTCACCGAACGATGACAGTGCTTCCTCGACCGCCCGATCACGCTCCCGGTACCTGCGCCGGGCGGTACGTACCGCTCGATCCCATTCGCCGTCACGGAGCAGGGACAGGAGTGCTTGCTGCAGTGGAACCGACGGGAAGTCGCCGATTCGCTTGCGGTGTACTGCTATGCGGTCGACCAGGTCGAGGGGAGCCACCAACCAGCCCAATCGAATTCCGGCGCCGAGCGTCTTGGCAACTGTTCCGAGATACACCACCCGATCAGGAGCCAACTGGGCAAGCGCAGGCAAAGGCGCTACGTCGTAACGGAATTCGGAGTCGTAGTCGTCCTCGAACAGGACGACGTCGCGGACGCGGGCGAACTCGATCAACTGGTTGCGCCGACCTACCGGAAGCAGCCCACCCGTCGGATACTGATGGGACGGTGTCACATACACGCCACGGACGCTCTCCGACGCAGTTTCGAGTTGGTCGACACAGAGACCATGAGCGTCGACGGGCACCTCGAGCAGCGACCATCCACAGGCTGTAGCGGCCGAGGACGCATACCGGTATCCGGGATCTTCCATCGCCAGAACAGCACCACGGGTACGCAGAGCCGACAGGGCGAGGCCGAGACCATGCGTGGCACCTGAGGTGATCAGGATTCTCTCGGGTTCAACCGACATTCCGCGGGCTCTTGCCAGTAATTCCGATAGTGCCGAACGCAATTCGTAGTCACCCGCAGGATCGGGATCCTCGAAAGGTGGCGGTTTGGACCCGACGTCACGCCACGCCCGCCGCCACGCTGCCGATGCACGCGGTGGCGTCCACGGCACGCCCGGCCGGAGCTGCACCCTGGGTGACATCTTGTCGGCGGCCTTCTTCGGTGTAGTCGTGGGAGTGACCATGGGGGAGGGCGCCTCGGCAACGAAGGTGCCTGAGCCGTGCACAGCGACAAGCCAACCCTCGGCGATCAACTGCTCATACGCCCGTTCCACGACGCCCCGCGCCACCTCGAGCTCCGCCGCCAGCTTCCGGGAACTGGGTAACCTCAGACCCACTGCCGCCTTACCACTGCGGATATCAGCTCTGAGGTGGTCGGCAATCTGGACCGGGAGCGCCCGCCGATCTGTCCGGTCGAGGACGACGGCTACCGCCGAAGGCAGAAACATTCAGAACCCTCCCGGAAGTGGCAAATCGAAGTGGCCTATCGAAGTCTCCACTGATTGGACCATGACTTGAAGCCACTTTGCCACCAGCATTGTCTGCATGACAGATTCCGTTGTCTTTGCTGCCCCTGCTCCTGCCCCCACTGCACCTATTCCGCTGTCCCCGACAGCACGTACGACGCACAAGCGCGCCCGCCACCACGGCGTCGCAGAACGCGCGGCACTCGTCGACGTCTTGCAGTCCGCGAAGCTGTGCCACATGGGTGTGACCGTCGGCGGAGTTCCCATGGTGTTTCCCACCGCCTACGGGTTCGACCTCGACGGCCCCGACCGCGGCGGATCTATTTATGTTCACGGTTCAGTCGCTTCACGGAGCTTGGCTCCCGACAGCGAAATCTGCATCACCATCACGATCCTCGACGGGCTCGTGTTGGCTCGGTCGGGCTTCCACCACTCGATGAACTACCGCAGCGGCGTCATCATCGGATCACCTCGAGTCGTGACCGACGGCGACGAACGCGTGAAGGCTTTGAATCTGATCGTCGACCAGGTGGTTCCCGGACGTTCCCAACACTTGCGGGATCACACGCGCAAGGAAATGGTGGCAACCATCGTTCTTGCGCTGCCGTTGTACGAGGCTTCCGTCAAGGCTCGCACCGGCGGCCCCGGTGACGATGCCGCCGACATCGGTATCGAAACCGTTTGGGCTGGAGTAGTTCCCGCAGCTACGCACTTCGGTGAACCGATCCCGTCCGAGGATCTCGACTCCGGTGTCGCGCTGCCGGACCATATCTCGACGATGCTCTGACCGCACACGCCGTACACACCGGGGCATGGCTAAGCCCCGGTGTGTACGTATTCAGTTGCGCCCGTTCAGGCTGCTGTGGGTGGGCTGTTCCCGCCGATCGGATGCTGATACGGATCAACCGACATCGGTGGGTAGAACACCGTCTTTCGATCGGGGCCGATCTCCACCCGCCACTCCGTGTGGTGCAGCGTCCGATGGTGATGACCGCACAACAAGATCAGATTGTCGAGATCTGTTGGGCCACCATCGTTCCAGTGAACAATATGATGGGCATCGCACCACCCCGACGGAGTCCCGCATCCCGGAAACGCACACCCACCATCACGAACCGCCAACGCCCGCCGCTGGGGTACCGTCGCGGTCCTTGCTTCTTTGCTGCAGTCGAGCGGAACACCGTTCTCGTCCAGGAGGATCCGGGTGACGGTGCAGTCGCACGCCAGCATCCGCGCGGTATCGATACTGATCGGGCCCACCCAATCCGCCCACGCGAACCCCAACTCCTCGGTCGACGGCAGCAAGTCCTTCAACGCTTGGAGGTCGGTCATGTCTTTCGCCGACGCGGTCACCGTGATGTGCGGTTTCACTCCGCCCTCGATCGGACCCAACCCCGCCCGCTCGTACCGCCGCAGTAGTTCGCAAAACCCATCCGCCCGCCGTAGTGCCGGAGTACGCGTGTCCTTCACACCGTCCTTCTCCGGTGTCGGCGCGGACAGGCTCGACAGCAACGTGATCAGACGGGCCCCATTCACAGCATCCAAGTCACCCTTCACAGACACACGCCCGTACAAGCCTTTCGAGGCGTAGAACTCGTTACGTTCGGAATCCTCGCCGACCGGAACACCGTCCTCACGCTTGCCGTACTGCTTCTCGATCCGCCGAATCGCTGCCCGCACCGCATCACAATCGGCGATGTTCTTCGACGCCAAACCCAACAGAATCCCGCGAGCCTTGTCCACATCCGCCAGGGTCATGTTCTTCGGCGGATGCTGACAAAACGACGCCACCTGACGGGCTTTCAACGCGTCCACGTCACCACGGTGAAACGCATCGCCGACAACGGGTTCGAGCATCAACAACCGCGCCAACCCGACCAGCAGACTGCACTCACCGATCTCCAGATTCGTCGAACCATGCAACCACTGCGCGATCGCCCGAAAACCCTTCCCCCCGAGAACCTCCCGGGAAAACATCTCCACGATCAGCAACACCATCCGCGACTGCAACTCGTGCCGGACACGCACCAGATCCAGAACCTCACCCTTGAGGTCCTCGCCATCCAGTTGCCACGCATCCCGACTGTCCATGCTCAAAGTTTAATCGAACAAAGTTTCGAATACAAGGGATGGTAACCGAAACTAGATGCTAATCAACAACTTTCGCATTCCAGACGAAACGGGCAGGTTCTTGGGTCGCGGGAGTTGCCGCAACTCCGCCACCGATAAAGGGCCGGACAAGATCCAGCGGCAAGGGGAAGACAACGGTGGAGTTGTTCTCACTACCGATCTCGTGAAGCGTCTGTAGATAACGCAACTGCAGGGTGGTCGGATTGCGGCTGATCACCTCGGCCGCCTCGGCGAGCTTGGCCGAAGCCTGAAACTCGGCGTCGGCGTTGATGATCTTGGCTCGCCGCTCTCGTTCGGCCTCTGCTTGCCTGGCGATGGCGCGCTGCATGTTGGCCGGAATCTCGACGTCCTTGATCTCGACGGTCGTGACCTTGACTCCCCACGGCTCGGTCTGCTGATCGATTACCTTCTGCAAGTCCTCGTTGAGCCGTTCACGTTCGGAGAGCAGCGAGTCCAACTCAGCTTTACCGAGAATGGAGCGCAGTGTGGTCTGGGCGATCTGTGAGGTGGCGGCCAGAAAATCCTCGACCTCGACTATCGAACGGTCAGCGTCGACGACCCGAAAGTACGTGACGGCGGTGACCTTCACGGGGACGTTGTCGCGAGTGATCACTTCTTGGACCGGTATCTTCAGCGTGACGGTTCGCAGACTGACCCGCTCCATGCGATCGATCGCCGGCACCAGAATCACCAGACCAGGACCCTTCAAGGTGATCAGTCGACCGAGGCGGAACACCACCGCGCGCTCGTACTCGCGCAGAACTCTCACCGACATGCCCACAAGGACTGCAATCAGCACGACAAACACGGACAACACGACAAGCACGGTGGTCATAGCGGCAGCTCCCACGGTTCACGACGGCGCACTTTCAGAGTCAGGCCTCGAACCTGCTCTACGACGACGGATTCGCCCACGGCAGGCACAGAATCGTCGTACCCGAATTCCATTCGAGCACGCCATAATCCGCCGTCGAGCTCGACCTGACCCTGCGCACCGGTCCAACTGCGAACGGTCGCGTCCGAGCCGACAAGAGATTCCGTCCCCGTACGCACGGGAGCGCGGCGCGCGGTAAGCGCTTTTCGACTCGCTACCGCCACCACGCCCAGGCCGACTACCGCGACCCCCGCCGTCACAGGGATCGCGATCAATTGGCCGATACCGTCGGATGTGAAGAGCATCCAGACGCCGGCACCGATCATGAGTGCTCCAAGCGCACCGAGCACCCCCGCGGTTGGGGCATGCGCCTCGACCACAATCAACAGGACGCCCAGCAACAGGGCAACGACACCGATCGTCGTCATCACTCGTCTCCACGCTCGCGAGGACGCGGTCACGTCGCGTAGCCATTGTGCGATCGCGCCCTCGACTTCAACGGTAATCACGTTCGGCCGGATCTGCCACAAGCGCTTTCACATCACGTCAGAGAAGGACCTCACCGATCTGTCGTGCAGTCACCTTGGCAAGGTCGGCGAGAAACGGAATCCGTTCGTCGATCATCAGCTCGACCGGACCACGAAGCCCGAGAGCGTAACGCACAGTGCCAGATCCATCGATGATCGGAATTCCGATCGTTCGGAAATCCGGGGTCAACTCCTCGTCGTTGAATCCGTATCCTCGCTCACGAGTCAGTTCCAGTTCCCGGCGGATACCGGCGACATCGGTGATCGCACGCTGAGTGGTCGCTTCACGTGGCAGCGCAGCCAGCTCGGAATCGTCGACATCGGACCAAGCCAGAAAGGCTTTCCCCAGTGCGCTCGCATGCAAGGGAAGGCGGACACCCTGCAGCACGTGCCCGTCGGCCTCGCGCCACCGACTGAATCCGAGCAACACCACCTCACTTCCGCTTCGCACTGCCAGGGAGGCGGATGCTCCTGTCGTCGCGGCCAATTGCTCCAAATAGGGCTCGGACAGATAGATCCGATGCTGCCGGTAGGAGACCTGTCCGTAAGCCGCCAGCGCCGCGCCGATGCGATACCGACTGGTTGCGTCGTCCTTCTCGAGAAATCCCGCGTCGACGAGCGACTGCAGCAATCGATGCGTGGTGC
>NZ_LVCT01000495.1:0-2851 GCF_001647205.1 Rhodococcus sp. EPR-134 | reverse complement strand
GGTGGTCGCGCCTGATCGCAGTTCCCGGAACACGGTGACGACCCGGCGAATTTCCTCGGCTGCTGCGGGGGTTGTCGGCAATTCCAGTGCTGCGCCCAACTGTTCGACTCGACGTGCCACGATGGCCACCTCGTCTTCCTCGCTGGCCGGCAACGGGAGGACTACGGTATTGAACCGTCGACGCAGTGCGGACGACAGATCGTTGACACCGCGATCGCGATCGTTGGCGGTAGCGATCAGATTGAAGCCCTTGGCTGCCTGCACCTCGATGCCCAGTTCCGGCACCGGCAACGTCTTCTCGGAGAGAATGGTGATGAGAGCGTCCTGCACGTCGGCCGGGATACGCGTCAACTCTTCGACGCGGGCGATCTTCCCGGTTTCCATCGCCGTCATCACGGGAGAAGGCACCAGCGCACCGGCGGTCGGCCCCTCGGAGAGAAGACGTGCGTAGTTCCAGCCGTAGCGGATAGCTTCCTCGGGCGTACCCGACGTGCCTTGAACCAGGAGCGTCGACGCACCCGAGATTGCGGCCGAAAGGTGTTCGGAGACCCAGGTCTTGGCCGTACCGGGAACCCCCAACAGCAGTAGCGCCCGGTCGGTGGCAAGAGTTGCGACGGCCACTTCCATCAACCGCCGTGGACCGACGTACTTCGGCGAAATGACGGTTCCGTCGTCGAGAGTGCCACCCAACAGATACGTCACGACGGCCCAGGGCGACAAGTTCCACGACGGTGGACGCGGACGAGCATCCTGCGCGGCCAGTGCTTCGAGTTCGAGCGCGTACTCCTGCTCTGCGTGGGGCCGCATCAGCTTTGCCGGTTGCGCGAGCTTTTCCGGTTCCGTGGTGGGCACGGTTACGCTGTCAGTCACTTGAGCTCCTCGAGCAGAGTCTTGCGGTGGGTGATGGCACTGGCAGTTCTGGCGAAGGTTTGCCGCCAGTCGGGGTCACGAGCACGCTCCGCCGCACGCTCCAGCAAAGTTACTGCGCTGTAAGGAAATCGAGTCTCGGCCAGGCGCAGCGATGCGACGTACTTGTAGCGTGAGAATTCGCCGGCCTTGGCGCCTCCGTCGGCACGTCTGGCCGCAACTCGTTCCCACTGGGCCACCACTGCCCGGGTGATGTCCTCGGGCCATGGACCTCGCAGAGCGGCGTAGATCGCTGCCCGGCCCGGGTGCAGAACATTGGCGTCGCCGTTTCCGGACCTCAACAGATCAGCCAGCGCCTTGGCCGGCACCAACGGGAGCACGCGTCGATCGGTGGCGGTGCCGCGCATACGAAAGAGTTCCAGCGCCCATTCCGTATTGTTCTGCGCGACTGCGGCGGTGGACCACGCGTCGTGAAGGATCGGCTCCCAGCTTTCGTCAACGCTCATCCCCAAGACCTTGCCTGGTCCACCGATCATGTTGTTCCACAGAGACAACGGCGCAGAACTGATCGCCTGACGCACATACTCGGCACGATAGTCGGTGTGTGGATTCGGCCGGTCTTCGATGCCGTCTCGCCTCGCCGCTGAATCGACTTCCTCAGGCGGGACGATGACGAGCGTGGACCGAACGAGTTTCCTTTCCACCCGCACCCATTTCCGAACCCGAGCAGCCATTCTCTCCCCGAACTCCGATTCGGGGAGTTGTCCGAGTACTTCCACTGCCGCGCGTCGCACGTCCTTGCGACGGTCGTCGAGGGCTTCCTCCAACAATGGTTGATCATCCGCGCTCAGTCCGTTTGCCAGCGCCGCGACGAAGGCAGCCTTCTGTTCGCCCCGCTCGGTGGCCCAGGACTTTCGGAGTTCGGCCAACGCCAGCGCGGGATCTGTTCGACGAGTGTCCATCAGCCACTGTGTGCGCTGCGACGAACTTCCGTGACGCCACACGTCCGGGTTGGCATCCCTGGTTCGGACGAGTTTGCTCCACTCGGGGTTTTGCGCGGCAAGCCATCGACCACGCTCGCCGACCATCTGCAGGATGCTCTCCCGGTGAGCTTCACTTGCACGTGCAAAGGAAAGCAACTCGGCGACCAGATGATCAGGCGCACGGTAATTGTGCTCCAACGCGACTGCGAACCATTCGTCGAGCAAGGTCGCCTTGGCCGCGAGCATCGACAGCAGATGCGCCGATGAGGATTCCGGCAGCGTGAATCGAACATCGTCTGGCGCAGATGTCGGCACCGCCGCCGTGGTGGAGCCCGCACCGCCACGGCGGTACGCCCTCTCCAACGCTGCTCCTGCGAGAAGCATCTCGGCAGGATCGCCGTCGAGTTCGCGAGCGTAGCCACGCACTTCAGCCGGCAGCTCCTCGAATGTTGTTGCTGTTCTGGCTGTCCCAAGGAGCGCCGCTGAGATCAATGTACTCACAGCACGATCACCTGCCCTCCCGTGAAAACCGAGATCGGAGTAAAAGCCAGCGCGTTCCACGTTCCGCAGACTGTGACCGGGTAACCGCCGGAAATGCCGAGCAACTTCCACAGAAGATCCGAATCACCCTCTGCCCGAAGCGCTGTGCCCGATTCGTCGACGACAAACCATGATCCGTCGACGAACGACGGGACCACCGAACTGATCACTGCCGGCCACGAGCGCAACCATGGATCCGCGGCGAGGGCATCGGTAAACTGCTGCAACGCAGTGTCGATGCTTCCGAACGGCATGGTTGTGAAGGGCTCCGGCTCTCCGTGCGTGACCCCTATCCGCGCCCGCAATGCCGCGGCACCGGGATAGAAATGAACATCGGCGTTGAGCAGAAACCCGACTGGCGGCGTTTCGGTGGCAAAATTGGCCGACCCGTGGGAGAAGTCGAGCAGCATGGCCCACCGCTTCGAATTCCTGCCGAGCATCCACACCGTTCGGGTGAACAG
>NZ_LVCT01000494.1:0-11106 GCF_001647205.1 Rhodococcus sp. EPR-134 | reverse complement strand
GTGTGCTTTCACCGAATAGGCAAGATCTTCCGGCAACTCGGACAGCTTCTGATGCGCAGCAACCAGCAGGTGCAACCGAGCCAACTCGTCGAGGACTTTCTCGGGCCAGTTCTCGGTAGACGCAACGGTGCCCGCCAAGGCTCGAAGTGTGCCTGCGACACCAGGCGCCTGAGCATCCACCATTCGAGCAGCTACTGCGTCGAAGCCCGCCCAGGATGTGTCCATCGCTGCCAGACCACTGCGGATCTGATCGGTGATCCACAGGTCCAATTCGACGAGCCCGCTCGCAACGCGGTCGGCGCGCTTCTGCGCTGTCGCCGGGTCGGGAGCCTTCTTGGGGGCCTCGTCGCCGGTCTCAGCCCTTTCGCCGCGGGTCTCGGCCTTCTCCTCGCGGCGCAACAACCACTCTGCCGCGAAGTCGGCGGGCTCGTCCGCCGACGGCACACGCCCTTCCGACCATTCCACCAGCAGCCCTAGAGCATGTTTGCACGGAAACTTTCGACTGGGGCACGAGCACTTGTATGCAGGGCCCCTCAGGTCGACCACTGCTTGATACGGCTTCGAGCCGCTGCCCTGACACAGCCCCCAGAGCGCGAGACCCCTGTTGCCGGCATGGCTCCACGAACCAGCCAACTTGCGCGCAGCGGCCAGCGATGCGGCGTCCGGAGCTACCGACGCCACCTGCCCAGCTGTCCACGGCGAAGTCACTCGACCACAGTATGACAACCCGCTGACATCACAGAGTCAGGCCGATTCGGTGGTGAACAACCCCTTGACTCGAACACATATTCGAATATGATTTGGGGAGGGGATCGGGGGATTCAATGAGTGTCTTGTTGTCGGACGTGGTGTCTGGTTCTGCGGTGGGGTTACGCGGACGTCTGTGGCAGTTACCTGCTTCTGAGTTACGTGCGGCTGCGGTGTCGGCGAGCGCGGAGATTCTGCGCCTGGAAGCAGTTCGAGTGGCTGTGGTGGACGAGTTGTCGTTGCGTCCGGATGATCAGGTGATTGCCAGCCGCGGTGTGGGGTCCTGGTTGGCGGCCAACACGATGTTGCAGGTTCGGGACGGGAAGAAGATCGCCGCCCTGGGTGCAGCTTTGCGGCCGTTTCCGGCGGTGGCGGCTCGGTTCGATGGCGGGGATTGCTCCTTCGAGCATGCCGTTTTGATCGTGGCGTTCTGTGAATCACCGCCGAAAGGCATGCCGGAGGAGGCGCTACCGAAGTGCATCGATTTGTTGTTGGCTGCTGCGTCGGGGGTGGAGGCGACGACGACGAAAGTGCGGAACGTGATCGCGACCTTGGAGCGGTTGTTCGAGTCCGATGAGATCCCGCCCGCCGAGGATGTCGATCTCAATGAGTTGCGGATCGCGTCGACATTGAACGGTCGGGTGGTGGTGCGCGGCGATTTCGACGCCCTCACCGGTGAGATGCTGTTGTCGGCGTTGTCGAATCTGACGATGCCGACCCCGGCACCGGACGGGACTCCCGATTCTCGGTCGGCGGCGAAACGCACCGCGGACGGGTTCACCGAACTGATCCGCCGTTACCTGGACTGCGCGAAGACCGGTACGGATGGTGGTCAGCGTCCGCATGTGAACGTGCACATCAACGCCCGTGATTTGGCGGAGCATCGGGACTGCGCCGCCACACCAACTGATGGTGGTGGAGTGGCTGTGTCTGATCTTGATGTCGGGCACATGCCGTGGCTGGGGCCGCTCTCGGTCTCGCAGACCAGACTCCTTGGGTGCGATTGTTTCCTGTCCACTGTTCTGCTCGACGATCACGGCGCGCCCTTGGATGCGAGACCAGGAAAACGATTGGTCACCGCCGAACAGCGAGTGGCGTTGATCGCCCGGGACAAGGGCTGCGCGTTCCCCGGCTGCACATGTGTACCGGCCTGGACGGATGCGCACCATATCCGGCACTGGGCCAACGGCGGCCCGACGGTGATGAACAACCTGGTGCTGCTGTGCCGTTCACACCACCGACTGATGCACCGAAAATCAGGGTTCGTCGGGAAATGGGAAATCCGAATAGGAGTCGACAACAAGCCGTGGTTCATCCCACCACCCTCGATCGACCCCGGACAGCAACCCAGGCCGGCGAACACCACCTTCAAAACCTGAGAAGAACCTCAGGCACAACAGAACACGGCCAGGCTCCGCATCGGACATCAAAACCCGATACGGAGCCCACAGGCCGTGGCGCGTCCACAACTTTCCACAACTCACGACGTTCGCGCGGGGCGCAAGACCGATCTGCCCAACAACTCACAAACCTGCAGGGCCAGAGCAAGATCCAACTTGTCTCGGCCGGCAGCAACTGGATCGCCGAGCGCCTTATTGATGCGATACTTCACCGTATTCCGGTGCAGATTCATGTGATTGGCAGTGTGCAGATGACTTTCACCATGTGCAAAGTACACACTCAACGTCGTCCGCAAGGATGCAGCAGAGGGCGTATCTTCCGCCAACGGGCCAAGCACCTCCCAGACCCATGACTTCGTCGAATCGATGTTCTCGGACAGAAGTGAAACCACAGCGACGCCGCGGTCTCCGAAGCTCACCACAGGTCGCTGCGGTGTATCCGGGACGGCAGCAACCGAATAGGCGGCGGTTGCCTGTTCGTGGGACCGTTTGAAACCGTCGACCCCTGACCCCGGCAGTCCGATTGCCACCCGCGCCCCGCCGTCCAACGGCACTGCCGCCGCGAGAACCTCCGGATCCGGCGCAGGCACCCGGCGACCGAACGGCAGCCACGCCCACACCGTGCGCCGATCGATGGCGGTGATGATCGGCGGCTTGTCCGCTCCCGCCGCTGCGCCGAGATCACGTACGAGTCGGTCCAGCGTATTGATGCCCATGACGTCGGCATCCCACGTCGACCAGACCACCAGGGCGACGTGGTTCTGACCGAGGCGGTACCCGGTCTCCGCTTCGAAAGCAGCGGTATCTGCGTTGGCGCCGGACAGGAGGGCGTGGATTGCGGCCGAATGGAGGTTTCCCTGCGCTGCCATCCATCGACTGCGTTCCCGCTCGTACGCGTCGAAGACGTAGAGCGTGATCCAGTCGATGTAGCTGTAGACCACGTCCGAAGTGTGTTTCAGGACAGCCAAAGTGAGTCGCGCCGGAATATCCAGTGTGCTGATCTCGTCGTGGCAGATCCGCATCAGATCGCCTTGGCCCATGTGATAGGCCCGGACAAGGGAGTTGGACGGGACATCCCGCTGCGCCAGACGCAGAGCGTATTCCACTGCAGCAGTGGTGGGTTGGAGATGATCGATCGGAATGTCGTTGGCCAATACGTGGATGATCGTCGTGATGTTTCCCTGCACGCTGGCCTCGAGCATTTCGAGCAATTTGGCGTCTGCATCCAATTGGTCGATTTCGTGAGCCATCATGAAGGCCATCTCACGCGCGATGTCGGCGCTGCGCTCGTCGAGTCGTCGTGCCAACTCGGCAACCACCGCAAGCACTTCCGGCTCCGCGGCTGCAGGCACTCGGGCGAGGCGCCGCATCGCACCGGCGCCTCGCTCCTTGTGCGATGGACTACTCACAGAACTTCCGCACCCTTTCGTCGCAGGTACTTCAGAGCCGATTCGGCTGCGTTGTACCCGCACATTCCATGTGCTCCGGCACCCGGCGGGGTCGAGGCCGAGCACAGGTAAGTGCCCGCGATCCCCGTGCTGTACGGATCGACTGCGACGCGCGGACGCAAGACAACCTGCAGTTCGGTGTTGGCACCTCCGATGATGTCGCCGCCTACCAGATTCGGATTGTCCTCTGCCAGGTCAGCTGTACCACTGCTCGACGTCGCGACAATCTGCTCCCGGAATCCTGGCGCAAACCTCTCGATCTGACGGATGATCGCCTCCGTAGCGTCGCCGGCGTAACCGTGAGGCACGTGCGCATAGGCATACAGCGGATGAATGTTCCCGGCAGATCGGGTGGGATCAGCCAGGTATTGCTGACCTAGCAGCACGAACGGCCGGTCCGGCATGCGGCCTGAATTCGTCTCACGCTCAGCGGCTACGATTTCGTCGAAACCACCTGCCAGATGGACAGTTCCGGCCCGAGCACAGTCCGGATTGGTCCACGGCACATGACCTTCGATCGCAAAATCGACCTTGAATGCTCCGGGAGCCTGCTTGAACTTTCGATAGGCCCTCGCCACTCGGCCAGGGAGTCGATCGCCCAGAATTTCGAGCGCACCCCCCGGATTGACATCCAGCAGAACAACATCGGCGTCCGGAATCTCGGAGGCCGTACGAACCCGAACGCCGGTGTCGATCTTGCCGCCGTGATCGAGGAGCATCGCAGCCATCGCGTCGGCGATCGACCGCGAACCTCCCTCGGCAACCGGCCAACCGTAGCGGTGACCAGCAGCAGTGATCATCAATCCCACCGCCGAGGTGGCCGGACGGTTGAGTGGATAGAAGGCGTGTGCGGCAACCCCGCCGAACAGCGCCTTCCCCTTGTCCGTCTTCCACAGTTTGGCGGTCACCGTTGCCGGAAGCAGCGCTCGCGGACCGAAAGCTGCGAGCCGCAGCGGATGGTGCGGAACATTGACGATCGGGCGCATCAGATCGGACGCCAGCGCATCGAACCCAGTCGACAAGTCACCGAACATGCGTTGCCATCGAGGCCCGTCAGCGCCGAGTCCCGCAGCCGTCTGCTCCAGCGAGCGGTACAGAACCCCGGCGTCCCCGTTGTCGAGCGGATGCGCGCAGTCCACCTCTGCCCATCTCCAGATCAGCCCGTATCGCTCGAGGTCCAGCTTGGACAGGTACGGCGAGCCGATACCCATCGGGTGAAACGCCGAGCAGTGATCATGGATCAACCCCGGCACGTCGATCGGACCGGAGCGGGTGCCTCCGCCGATCTGGTCGGCAGCCTCGAGCACCTGCACGTCCACACCGCTACGTGCGAGGTGTACCGCGGCAGCGAGCCCATTGGGCCCGCTGCCGACGACTACGGCCTTTGTCACTTACTCACCTCTTGCTCGCTACCGCTGACCCTCGTACGCATCTTCGGTTCGGAGACAACCTGCGGATCCGTTGCCGCGCGGTCGGCCCGTACGTCCAGTGTCCACTGAACGTCGAACGGAATGGGCCCGTTCGGCAACCACGGCTGTTCGGCGACTGCGTCGGCGACCTTGAAAGTACCTCGTTCGATGACACCGAGAGCGGCATCGATCACCTGGTACTCCTGCGTTCCCTTGTGGATGGGCTGCGATTCGATCCAGGTCACCAGGAACTCACCGGGTGCGAAATTGCAGCGACGCTGAATGGCTGCGATCAACTTCGCGTCGTGCAGGTGCCCGTCACCGAAGTTGAAGGCGACGATGGAGTTGCACATGAACTCTGCTTCCCGCAGTGAGTACGTGTTGATGTCGTCGCCGAGGTGCCTGATCATCAGAGAGAACAGCGCACGCCCCTGGCTGTGCATGGAACGCCAGCCCAACAGCTGATGCAGAACGACATCGGACACATCTTCGGGGTACATCGTCATCAACTGATTGCGCGTATCCGGCGACGGACGCTTGATGAACTGGTCGATCTTGGCTTCAGCGCCCGGCGCGAATGCCCACGTCGCGGATGCCCAGTTGCCGGCGTACTGACGCATCGACGGCAGGAAGGACACCAGATCCGGTCGAAGGTTTCCGAGAATGGGGAAGAAGGCAAGGGCTGCAACAATTCCCGCGGTGATCCACGGTGAGGACATGGCGCCGAGTCCGTAGCCGTCCCATGCCGGGAATCCCAGGAACAGGAAGACCGAGGCGTAGGCGAACAGAAGATTCCATTCGAGTGGGACGGCAAGCGGGAAGGTCGACGCGATGAACAGATGGAATCCGACCATGAGGATCACGGCGAGGATCGTGAGGGTCTTGTTCGTCGAGAACAGCAGTATCAACGGGGTGACGATTTCGACCATCGTTCCGGCCACGTGTGCGACGCCGCCGCCCAGGTGTGAAGGCCGCAGATCCTCCGGGAAATTCCGGTAGTGGGCGCGCTTGATCTTCTTTGACGGGATCCACGGGGTATTGCTGAGCATCGGAGGAACCACCAGCGAGAAATGGCGACCGAACTTCGAGACACCGGCACCGATCCACACCATGACGATCAGCAGTTTGAGCGCCAGGATCATGTCGACGAACGGCAGGAATGTGAAGAAGAAGATCGCCGGCAGGTACTGCTCACTACGGGCAGCGATGAAGGGCACCTTGTCCCGCAACCCGAGAATCACCATGAGTACCAGGAAGGAGTACAAGACCGTCGGGCGCACCAGTCCGGCATTGTCAGCGATTGCCGAATCGATTCCTGTGGTGTGAACACCGGGGAGAACAGCGGCAACAAGGAGATTGGCGACTGCGGCGGCATAGATGAAGACGTCGAACACCGTGCGGGTGTCACCCGAGGTGAGCGGCACTTTGCCCGGCCACGGTGGCAGACGAATCGTGCCGGGGCGGAGCCAGTAGAGAACTCCACCGGTCATCGGCTTGAAGTGGCCGGCGAGCGGTCCCCAGGATCCTGCCAAGCCCAGCATCTCGAGCATCATCGTCCAGATGATGAGTTTCTGGTAGACGATCGGCTGGTTCCACCACGATCCGATGTCGAACCACGAGAGGCCGGAAGTCAAAGTGGCAACGGCTGTTCCAGCTGCCAGGTAGAGGAACAACAGTTTCATGATGTAGACGGTGTGGACCATCTTCGGCGTACCGAAGCCGTAATCCACCCAGTGCGTGGACATGTCACGCAGACGCTCGAGAAACGGCTTGTCCATGAACGTTGCCGGATCGACGGGAGGGAAGTTTCCTTCTTTGAATCCCATGATTTGCTCCTGAAATACGGAATGTGGGCATGACGGATCGACTCGACGGACGTCGTCGAGTTGTGCTGGTACTACGGGGAAGTGACTAGTGAGCGGGAGTTGCGCTCAGAGCTCGTCTCATTCCAGGTTTGTCGATCTTGCCCACCGGGTTTCGGGGAAGCGCATCGACGACGTAGATCGCCACTGGCACCTTTACTCGGGTGAGCAAGGCCGTGACATGTTCGAGCAGTTCGTCTTCGGTGACGGGCGCATCGGGGTAGGCGACAACATAGGCAACTGGCACCTCTCCGTAGACCTGGTGCGGAGCGCCGATGACGGCTGCCTCGAGCACGGAAGGGTGTGTAGCGAGCGAGTTTTCGATCTCCTTGGGGTAGATGTTCTCTCCCCCACGGATGATCATGTCCTTGATGCGATCGACCAGGGTCAGGTAGCCGTCCTCGTCGAGGACTCCGACGTCACCGGTATGCAACCAACCATCCTTGACGGTCTTCGCAGTTTCCTCCGGCTTACCCAGATAGCCACGCATCACGTTGCCACCCTTGATGACCACCTCTCCGGCAGTCCCGGCGGGCGCAAAGGTTCCGTCCTCGGCAAGAATGGAAATCTGCTGGCCGGGCAACGCCGGGCCGACCGTACCGAGTTTGCGCACGCCGTCCACAGGATTGCAGGCCGATGCACAGGTCCCCTCGGTGAGTCCGTAACCTTCCACGATCACGAAACCGAAACGCTGCTCAGCGCGTTCGAGGAGTTCCTTGCTGATCGGCGCCGCACCGCACACGGCAAACCTCAAGGACGACGTGTCGATCGAAGGGTCTTCCGGCTGTGAGGTCAGCATCGCGTAGATTGCCGGCACCGCCGAGAAATACGTGGGGCGAAGCCGCGCGACGTCGTCGAAGAATCTCGAAACCGAGAACTTCCCGGTGACACTCACCTGTCCGCCGACAAGTAAGGGCGTCAAGACGCTGACGCAGATCGCGTTGACATGGAACAGCGGCAGAATCAGCAGGCAGTGATCCGCGCCGGTAACACCGATGTTCTTGCCCATCGACGAAGCCATGAACTGCAGGTTGGCATGAGTCAGCATCACTCCCTTGGGCCGTCCGGTGGAGCCGCTGGTGTAGATGAGCAACGCCAGATCGTCTGCTGCAACATCGATTCCGGGTCGGGGATCGGTCGGCGGCACTGTCGCCAGATCCTCGACAGCCAACACTGCGCGGCCGCCCGAGGGTGCGTCGGCAGTGGCGGTGATGACCAACTCGGCCCCGGAGTCCGCGATCTGGTAGTCCGCTTCGTTCGCGGTGAACATCGGATTGATGGGTGTAGCGGCAGCACCGATGCGCCAGGCAGCCATGATCGCGATCAGCAACTCGACGCGATTGGGCAGCATGATCGCCACCACGTCACCGAGGCCGATTCCGAGTCCGGCCAATTGCGCGGCAACAGCTTCCGTGCGATCTGCGAACTCTTCATACGTGAGTTCGACGTGGTCGTCCCGCAAGCACGGCTTCTGCCCGTACTTCTCTGCAAGATCCCAAGCCAGATATCCGATGTTCGCCACGAGAGTCAGCACCTTTCATTCGTGTGTGACTCAAAACACTATCGGCGTCCTGCGGCCGAAGAAACGGTCCCAGGGGATCAACTTGTCCAGGTTCTTTGTTCCCTGAGCACAACACCACACGTACGGTATGCATCAGCTCGACGGCTGATGCAACACCTCGTGGGCGCGTCTGGTCACCACCTCGGAGATCCGGCGCAAGACAGGTGACGACAGTTTCCACTGCTGCCAGTACAGCGGAACGTCGTCCACGAAGTCCGGATCGAATCCGATCAGCACGCCGGAGCGATCGTCGTCGCCGCGCTGCAGGTCCGGTATCAATCCCCAGCCGTATCCCCGCCTGACGGCGTCCGCGAAGTCTGCCGATGAAGGAACAAGATGACGGGGCGGATCGGCGGGGTGGCCGACCTTTTGATCGAGGTACCGATCCTGCAGCAGATCCTTGCGATTGAACACCACCAGCGGCGCCTCCGAAAGGGATTCGGCCGTGACACCGTCTGCGAACCAACGACGGCAGAACTCTGCACTCGCCATCGGCCGATACCGCATGATGCCCAACCGACTGGAGGTACACCCTTGAATCGGTGACGCAACAGACGTGACGGCAGCCATGACCGAACCGTCGCGCAGCAGTTCGGTGGTGTGGTCTTGATCGTCGAGATGAAAATCGAAACTGACTTCTTGCGTGAACTCCGCGAGGGCCCCGAGAACCCAGGTGGACAGCGAATCGGCATTGACCGCGATCGAGACACGCGCAAACATCCCTGAACCATTTTCAAGGCCGAGCTCTCGCACGGTGTCACGCGACAAAGCGTCTATCTGACGTGCAAGACGCAGGACTTCTCTCCCGGAATCGGTGACCTGGACGGGTTTGGTGCGCTGCACCAGGATCCGGCCAACCGAGGTCTCGAGACCTTTGATTCGTTGGCTGACCGCCGAAGGCGTGATGTGTAGTTTCCGCGCCGCCGCCTCGAAGGTTCCCTCGTCGACCGCGGCGTGCAATGCCCTCAGTTGCTCGAAATCCAACATAATCTGAAGCTACTCTGATGTGTCCTTAGAATCATTAGCTGGACTGAATGATATCTGCGCGGCAGGCTCGACAACATGCTCAGCACCAACGACCCTGCGTCGGCCCTCGTCGGTTTCGGAGTCGGACTGTCATTGATCGTCGCAATCGGCGCCCAGAATGCGTTTGTTCTTCGCCAAGGTCTGACGCGATCGCACGTACTCCCGATCGTCGCAGTGTGCGCGTTGTCAGACGCAATTCTGATCCTCGCGGGCGTCGGCGGAATCGGGACCCTCCTCGAACACGCACCGTCGATGATCACGTTCGTTCGTATCGCCGGCGCCGTTTTCCTCCTCAGCTATGCGATCTTCGCCGCCAAGCGGGCACTTCACCCCCAGACGTTGGCACCGGATCGACATGGCAACGGGTCGAGGATTGCCGCCGTCACGATGGCACTGGCCCTCACCTGGCTCAATCCACACGTGTACCTCGACACCGTCGTGCTCATGGGTTCTATCGCCAACGGTCGCGGCGAGATCGGACGTTGGTGGTTTGCAGCCGGTGCCATCACGGCAAGTGTGGTCTGGTTCGGCGCCCTCGGTTACGGCGCACGTCTGCTGACGCCGCTTTTCGCGAAACCCAACGCGTGGCGGGTTCTCGATGCTCTGATCGCCGTGATGATGGCAGTTCTCGGAATCAGCCTGCTTGTCGAATTGTGACCAGGCTGCACAACCTCGATCCGACCCTGCGGGTAGCGGGATGGGTTACCGTCCAAGGTGAGGAAGCTCAATTCACCTGTCGCGAGTTGTGACCATCAGGTAGGGCTGATCACGATGACCGAGGACGATGGCGGCACCGAACCGCGGGACTCCCTCCGCGGACTGGGTTTGCTGTGTCTACTCGCTGCGGTCGCCGGCGTCGGGGTCGGATTTGTCGGCGGTGCGTTCCGTTGGTGTCTGATCAGGGCCGACGAACTTCGTCAGGCGATCGTGAACTGGGCGCATCACGTTCCGTACGTCGGGTGGCTCGTGCCGGTCCTCCTGGTGGCCCTGTGCACCGTACTTGCCGTACTGATCGTCAGACGAGTGCCCCTCGCAAAGGGAAGCGGCATCCAGCACGTCGAGGCGGTGTCCCGCGGTGAAGCGAAACCGCCGGGAATCAATCTCGTGCCCGCCAGATTCATCGGCGGCCTCTTGGCGATCGGCTCCGGTCTGGTTCTCGGCCGTGAAGGCCCCACCGTACACATGGGTGCGGCGATCGGAGCAGAAGCGGGACGGCGAGCCCGCCTCACCGAACCCGACGTCGCCATGCTGCAAACATCCGCGGCCGGAGCAGGTCTCGCTGTCGCATTCAACGCGCCGATCGCGGGGGCACTGTTCGTCTGCGAGGAGGTGACGCACTCGTTCCGGCTGCGCACCGTGCTGCCAACGCTTTTCGGTGTTTCAGTGGCGGTGGGCTGTGCACGGATCGTCATCGGTGATCAACCCGATTTCGAGGTCGGCACCGTCCCGACACCGCAACTCGCATTCTTGCCACTGTTCGTCGTCTTCGGAATCCTCACGGGGCTACTGGGTATTGCGTACAACCGCCTGATTCTAGGACTACTCGACATCGTGGCACGGCTCGACAAGATCCCACCGACTGTCATCGGCGCAACGATCGGCGCCGTCATCGGCCTGACGCTGTTCCTCGACCCGTTGGCCAGTGGGGGCGGC
>NZ_LVCT01000493.1:0-22693 GCF_001647205.1 Rhodococcus sp. EPR-134 | reverse complement strand
GTATGCCGCTGGAACTCCCGGCGGACTGTTCGCTCCCTTACTCGCTCTCGGCGCGCTCTGGGGGTCGATCTTCACCGGACTGTCGAGCTTCGTGCCCGGAGTGGACGCCGGGCTCACGGTCACCATGGCCACCGTCGGTATGGCGGCCTTCTTCGGCGCCGTAGTACGCGCACCGTTCACCGGCATCGTGATCGTGGTCGAAATGACCGCGGTGACGTCGACGCTGGTCCCGATGCTCGCTGCCACTGCGGCAGCGGTATTCGTCACCACGTCGGCAGGGTCGGCACCTATCTACGACAGTCTGCGCGAACGGATGTTGGAGCCGCAACGCCCGCATACGGATTGATCCCCGCACACGGGTCATTGCAGCACGGGTGCGCTACGTGAATTTCAGAATTTGCAGATGACTTCCTCGGAGAACCTGCGTACCGCATCTTTCTTCGCTTCCAGGTCGCAGTCGAACCCGAGGCCGTACATGGCCCAAGGAATGACGATCGATTCCGTCACTCCGCTATCGGCCAGTTCCAGGGAGCCGTCGAGACCGAAGCGATCGGCGCAGACGGCCTGAATTTCGAACGGGGACTCGGCGCGCCCGTACTCGACCCGCAGGACGCCGATCCTCGCGATGAGAGCTTGCAGATCAGCGAAAGAGACTGTAGCCGAGGTCCAACCGTCACCCACTCGCGCTGCACGGCGCAATGCGGCCGCGGAATGTCCTCCGATGTAGATGGGGACGGGATCGACCGGCGCCGGGCTCATCTGCAGCCTGTCGAAGTCGAAGAACTTGCCGTGATGTTCGACCATACCGCCGCCTAGAACCAGTCGCAGTACCTCGAGCATCTCGTCGACTCGCGGGCCTCGATCCTTGGGGGAAGCGCCGCACCACTCGAATTCCTCTGGCGCCCAGCCCACACCGACCCCGAGACCGAAGCGGCCTCCTGTCAGATTCGCGACCGACCCCACCTGGCTTGCCAGCAGCAGAGGATTGCGTGAGCTGAGCTCGAGCACCTGCGGATAAAAGCGAATCTTCGACGTTCCGGGTCCCATGAAGGCCGCGGCAATCATGGGGTCTACAAATGGTGTCTTCGCGTCCCACATCCGCACACCGTCAGCGGTATACGGATACCCGGTAGCGCCCCGCTCGGGAAAGAACAGTGAGTCGGGCATCGTGATCGAAGAAAAGCCGTATTCTTCGGCCACTTTCGCAAGTGCAACGAGTTGAGAGAGGGGAATCATCGCCACGGCGAGGCTGAACTTCATCGGAAGATCCCTCTGTTCAGTTGACCGGAGCGACTGAAGTGCCTCGATGAGCTCGAAGTCGGTTCGCACCGATCGGCTTGGGAGACAGTGGATCCTGAACAGTCACTTCTTGCAACGCTCAGTCATACGACAACTCCCCCGCAGTGCGGTCGAAGCATCAGCCACCCTCGGTTGGACAAGGACGTGTTCGAGGTTACAAAGCTCCCGCTACTTCGGCTCGGCGGCTTCCCGCCAGGCGGACACATACCAAGAACTTCGGGGTCCTGGTGACACCTGGCACCCCACTCCCCCTGATTTCGCACCGTGCAACCTGCGAATCGGCCTACTGATGCAAGGGAGTTCCGACGTAGTTCTCGGCGATCAGCGTTCGTCCCGCCACGGAACGCGTGACCATGTCCAACTCGGCCAACTGTCGGCGATGCCCGAAACCGCTGTCGTCTGGCAAGCGATGGAGCATCGACGACATCCACCACGAGAAGTGCTGCGTCCGCCACACACGCGGCAACACCGTTTCGGTGTACCCGTCCAGCATCTTTCGGTCGGACGAGGTGAAGAAACCGTCCATTGCCTTCGCCAGTGCGTAGACGTCGGCGATCGCGAGATTCATTCCCTTCGCGCCGGTCGGCGGCACGGTGTGCGCCGCATCCCCTGCAAGAAACAGGTTGCCGTGCTGCATCGGCTCACACACGAAGCTGCGGAACTGGAGGATCGACTTCTGAAAGATCCTGCCGTCCTTGATCTCCGCCCCCTCACCGTCGACGCGCATGTGCAGCTCGTCCCAGATTCGATCGTCGGACCAGTTGTCCACGGAGTCGTCCGGATCGACCTGAAGGTAATGACGCTGTACCTCGGGCGTCCGTGTGCTGATCAGTGCAAACCCGCGCTCATGGTTGGCATAGATCAGTTCTTCGGACGACGGCGGCGCCTCGGCCAGGATGCCGAACCACGCGAAGGGATACTGGCGGAAATGATCCGTTCGGATCGACGGTTCGGGAATCAGCTTTCGCGTTCCGGTGCGTGAACCGTCGCAACCGGCCACCAGGGCGCACTCGAGCTTCTGATCATTTCCGTCCGAGTCGACAAAAGTGATACTCGGGCGATCCGATTCGTGATCGTGTACTTGCGCGTCGGACACTCCGAATCGAATGTCCCCGCCGTCAGCGAGACGCCGCGCGATCAGATCCTTGAGCACCTCGTGTTGCGGATACACCGTGACTGCTCGCCCGTCGGTCAGTTCGTCGAACGCGATTCGGTGCCCTCGTCCACCGAATCGCAACTCGATTCCGTGATGTTCGAGGCCCTCCCGCTTCAGTCGATCACCGAGTCCGGTCTCGACCATGAGATCAACCGTGTTCTGTTCGAGCACGCCGGCACGAATGGTGCCTTCTACCTCTTCGCGGGTGCGGCATTCCAGGACAACCGAATCGATTCCCTTCAGATGCAACAGATGCGAGAGCATCAACCCGGCGGGACCACCACCGACGATTCCGACCTGGGTGCGTGAAGAAGACATACAGAGAGCTCCTGAGGTGAGTGACGATTGAGACCACCCTCGACCACGATCACTCCTCTGAACAGCTGCAATTTCACTCAGTGAAAGACCGAAACGAGCTATCGAAACCCACCGCTACCAAGCCCGCGTGATATTCCACGGGCGGCCGCGACCAACGCGGGCAGTAAAGGAGCTGGATCCTGCTCCACCGGAACAACTGTCGAGACCGCTGCCACGACACTGCCCCCGGCTTCGCGGACAGGAGCGGCGACGGCAAGGGTTCCGACGTTCAGATACTCACGACAGACCACGAATCCGGCGCGCCTGATCTCGTCGAGAGTTGCTCGCAAAATCCGCTCGGAAGTAATGGTTTTGGGAGTGAACGACTCGAGGCCGGCGCGAAGGACGTCGTCGAGAAGCTCGGTTCCGCCGTGCGCGAGGAGAATCAATCCACCGCTGGACGCGTGCAACGGCAATCTTCCGCCGGCACGGCCGACCACGGTGACGGCGCTACGCGAGGACAAGCGCTCGAGGTACAGAGCCTCGGTGCCCTCACGAACGACCAACTGCACGTTCTCTCGGGTGACCTCGTACAGGTCCTCGAGGAACGGCAACGCCACCTGCCGTAGGCCGTGAGCGCCGGGAGCAAGAGCGCCGATCTCCCACAACCGGACTCCGACCTGGTACTTGCCGTCACTCCGACGCTCGAGTGCGCCCTCAGCCACCAACTGCCCACACAGTCGGTGGACGGTGGGCAGAGGCAAACCGCTGCGACGACTGATCTCCGACTGCGTCAACCGCGGCGATTTCGCGTCGAAGGCACCGAGCACGATAAATGCCCGGCCGATCAACGAACGCTCGCCTGATGCCATTCACACAGTGTGACTGACATCAGGCGAAACGTGTTCAGGCGGTGCGGAGCTACGCGGAGTGCGCCAATTCGGGTTCGCGTTCGGTCACCGGCGGCGTGGCCTCGATCTTCATCGGCTCCTGCGCGTAGTGGAAGTGCGGACGACGGTGACCGATGAACGAACCGAACCACGACATCACAGCGACATACCGGTTGCGGAAGCCCACCAGATACATCACGTGCACGGCCAGCCACATGAACCAGGCGATCGTGCCCTTGAACTCGACCTTGCGGACGCGACACACAGCGCTGAATCGGCTGATGATCGACATGCTGCCCTTGTCGAAGTATTTGAAAGGCGTTCCGGCCTTGACCTTTCCGTTCACAGTCTTCGCTGCGTGACGGCCACCCTGCATTGCAACGGGCGACTGACCCGGCAGACCGTTCAGCGAAGTCATGTCGCCGATGGCAAAGACGTTGGCAAACCCGCCGACGGTCAAGTCCGGATTGATGAGCAGACGACCTGCACGGTCACTCTCACAACCGGTCGCCTCGCCGAGCACTGCTGCGAAGTCGTTGGCGCGAACACCGGCCGACCAGATGACGGTCTCGGCGTCGATGCGCTTCTCTTCCTTGGTCTTTGCCGAAGAGACGGTGACACCGTGCTCGTCGATGGCGGTGACCATGGTGTTGAGAACAACCTCGACACCCGACTTCTCGAGCGAGGCCTGTGTGTACTCACTGAGCTTGCCGCCGAAGGCCGGAAGCGCAACACCCGCGCCCTCGACCATGGTGACCGTGACCTCGTCGGCGCTGATGTTGTTGATGGACTTGGCGAAGTAGCGACGCGCCAGTTCCTTGATCTGTCCGGCGAGCTCGACGCCGGTCGCGCCTGCACCGACGACAACGAAGCTGAGCAGGTTGCGGCGAACCAGCGCGTCGTTGGTGGTGTGAGCCTCTTCGAAGCAACGCAGGATCTGCTTACGCAGGACCTCGGCATCCTCGACGGTCTTGAGCTTATAGGTGACCTTTTCGAACTCGTCATGACCGAAGTACGCCTGGGTGGCACCGGTGGCTGCGATGAGCGAGCGGTATCCGAGAGTGTGGCGGGTGCCCGAAGCCTCGTAGACGACGGTGTTCTCTTCGGCGTTGACCTCGACGACGCGACCGAGACGCACGTCGGCGTTGGGGTACTTCTGCAGGATCGTGCGGATGGGCGGAGCAACTTCGCCTGCCGACAGAACACCAGTCGCCACCTGGTAGAGCAGCGGCTGGAAGAGGTGCTCGGTGGTGGCGGAGATGAGGACGAACGGCGTCTTGGACTTCGCGAGGGTCTTGGCCGCGGCGAGGGCTCCGAATCCCGAACCGACGATGACTACCTGAGTCTGCTCGTGTCCAGTCGCGTCGATGTCAGCGCGACCCGCAGCTGTTCTATCCACAACAAATCTCCTCAACCAAATTGAAAGTATGACTATTACGGTATGGACTGATCATGGGTCGGGTCCAGCTAGCTGGAGTATTCGCAAGACTGTTATCTCGATTGCTCATAAGTAAGCTGTCCTCATGGACTTCCGCCAACTCAAGTACTTCCTCGTCGTGAGCGAGGAACTGAGCTTCAGTCGCGCTGCCGAGCGCTGCTTCATCTCGCAGTCGGCGATCAGCCATCAGGTCGCCCGACTGGAGAAGGAGCTTGGCGCGACACTCTTCGAACGCTCGACCCGAGCCGTTCGCCTTGCCCCGGCAGGATCGCGACTCGTGCCCATCGCGCAGCAAGTCCTCAGCCTCGAAACGATGGCCTACTCCGTCGCACGCGACCCACGAGCCCGGATCCGGATCACCGGAAACATGAGCTTCGCCGCTCAGACGCTGGACGCCATCGCACACGTGCGCGAACTTCATCCGGACCTGGACGTCGAGTTCGTCATCAAGAGTTTTGCCCACCGCATGGACGCCGTGGCCTCCGGTGACGCCGACATCGCGCTGATTCGCGGCGGCGTCGACCGCCCCGGACTCGAACCCTTGGACCTCGGCGTCGAAGATCTGCTGGTCGTCATGTCGAGCCGGCACCCCCTGGCCGGCCAGCAAAGCGTCGACCTCAATGATCTGGCCGCATACCCCCTGCTCCTGCCGCCGCGCCAAAGCCAGGTGCTCATTCACAAGGTGGTCGAGGACGCGTTCCGCGAGATAGATCGACGCGTCCAACTGGGCCCTGCAATTCCGAGCGATCACACAGCCACGCTGGACGTGATCACCAACCCGCGCGCCTGGACCCTCCTGTATTCGATCACCGCAGGCGAATCTCCACGCGCCGGCATCAGCTTCATGCGAGAATCGAACGGCCGCTTGCGAATTCCCGTCTCGGGAGTGACCCGCAGCGGCGCCACCCACTCGACCGAGTTCGCCGATCTGATCCAAGCGCTCAAGGACGCCATGAATCCGTCTTTCACTGAGTGAAAGTGCGATGGCGATCGACTCCCCTCACGGCGCAACGTGGTCCACAACCATGTGATGCGGCGCGCGGTTGCATCCCTTTACCGAGGAGCGGCCATGACGCGTTTGCTGAGCGAACCTGTGTGGGAATCGAAGATCTTCGACGGCGAATGGGTTCGCGGTAGCGCCGACGATCGTATTGTCGTCGAGCCGGCCACCGGCAAGCAGTTGACGACGGTCGGCATGGCAACACCAGACGACGTGGCAGCCGCTGCAACAAAAGCTACTGCCGCTCAGAAGGATTGGGCAGCAAGGCCGTACACCGAACGAGCCGCCGTTCTACGCCGCGCCGGTCAACTGTTCGAGCGGTACGCCGACGAAATCGGCGAATGGGTAATCCGCGAGGCCGGCAGCATTCCCGCCAAAGCCGGACTGGAAACCCACACCGCTGCCGAAGAGTGCTACAACGCAGCAGCTTTGGCCGCACACCCCGTCGGCGAGGTGCTGCGCTCGGAGCAACCGCGACTGAGCTTCTCTCGTCGCGTCCCCGTCGGCACCGTCGGCGTCATCGCACCGTTCAACTTCCCGATCATTCTGTCGATCCGTGCAGTCGCTCCCGCACTGGCACTGGGCAATTCGGTGATCCTCAAGCCTGATCCGCGCACGGCGATCTGTGGCGGTGTGGTTCTTGCCCGCATCTTCGAAGAAGCCGGTTTGCCTGCCGGAGTGTTCGGCATGCTGCCGGGTGGCGCTGACGCCGGTGAGGCAATCGTGGTTCATCCGAGCGTTCGCGTCATCGCATTCACCGGGTCGACCCGGGCAGGACGCGCTGTCGGTGAACTGGCGGGCCGCCATCTCAAACGAGCACACCTCGAACTCGGGGGAAACAACGCACTGATCGTCATGGACGACGTCGACCTCGAAAAGGCCGCATCTGTAGGCGCTTTCGGATCCTTCATGCACCAGGGGCAGATCTGCATGACCACCGGCCGCCAACTCGTCCACGAAAGTATCGCCGCCGACTACACCGCACTCCTTGCCGAACACGCCGACAAGCTTCCGGTAGGCGACCCGTTCACCGGTCAGGTCGCACTCGGACCCATCATCGACTCCGGACAACGCGACCACATCCACTCCCTGGTCACCGGAAGCATCGCGGCCGGAGCAAAACTGGCGGCCGGCGGCACCTACGAAGATCTCTTCTACCGGCCCACCGTGCTGGCCGACACCCCACTCACCGCGCCGGCATTCGCCGACGAAGTCTTCGGGCCAGTCGCACCGGTCACCTCCTTCGCCACCGTCGAACAGGCCGTCGCCATAGCCAACGATTCCGAGTACGGACTGTCACTGGGCATTCTGACCTCCGACGCCATGCGAGGGCTCGAGCTCGCCCAACAAATCCCCACCGGCCTCGTACACATCAACGATCAGACCGTCGGCGACGAAGCAGTCATCCCGTTCGGCGGTATGGCGTCTTCGGGTAACGGTGGCCGCGTCGGCGGTATCGGCGCAAACCTCGACGCCTTCACCGAAACGCAGTGGGTGACTGCGCAGAGCGCACTCCCGGTCTACCCCTTCTAGTCCGGAACACGCCGAGTTGGTCCTGAATACACCGAGCTGGTCCCAGGGGCTCACTGACCAGCATTGACGGGATCGATCTCGCGGACTTACCATCCAGAGAAAATTACTTCGGCACATTAAGCAATTTCTCTTGTAATTCCCGAGAAGGACCCACTTGACGAATTCAGTGACGACCGACAGCGCCGCGCAGCCAACGGTCCACGACACCCCGGATGTATCCGTCGTAACATCGCCGCGCCGCGAGGCCGTCATCATCGGGGCGCTCAGCCTGGCCGCGATGATCGTCTCGATGATGCAGACACTGCCCGTCCCGATTTTGGGGCGTATTCAGTCCGATCTGGGCGCATCCGCGGCCGGCATCAGTTGGGTGACGACGGCGACGTTGCTGTCGGCCGCCGTTTTCACTCCCCTGTTGGGCCGCTACGGCGATCAGCACGGCAAGAAGCGCACGCTGGTCGGCGTTCTGGTCGTCATGGTCATCGGTTCGATCGTCGCCGCACTGGCACACAATCTGCCACTTCTCATCCTCGGACGCGTCCTCCAGGGGACCGCCACCGCCATCTTCCCGCTGGCTCTGTCGGTCCTGCGTGAAGAGGTCCGCCCACACAAGCTTCCCGGCGCGATGGCATTGGTCAGCGGAACTCTCGCATTCGGCAGCGGGCTCGCCCTCGTAGCCACCGGACTTCTCACATCGGCTCCGGATGCCGACTACCGCAATGCCTTCTGGATGGCCACCGGGTTCGCGTTGCTTGCCCTCGTCGCCGTCATCACGCTGGTTCCGGCAACCAAGCACAAGAGCGGCGGGCGCGTCGACGTCATCGGCGCGCTGAGCCTGGGCGCTGCACTCCTTCTGCTCCTATTGTCGATTTCGCAAGGCCACCAATGGGGTTGGTTCTCACCCGTGACCATCGGTGTTTTCCTGGGCTCGATCGTGATGTTCGCAGTCTGGGTCTGGATCGAGAAGATCGTCGACGAACCACTGGTCGACATGCGAATGTTCGTCCACCGGCCCGTGATGATGGCGAATCTGGCGGGGGTCATGCTGGGCTTCGGAATGTTCGCCAACTTCCTGGGCATCTCCTATCTCGTGCAGCTTCCCCACGCCCTCACGGGATACGGATTCGACGCCAGCATTCTGCGTGCGTCGGTGGAATTCCTGCTGCCGGGTGCGATTGCCTCGCTGATCGCAGCACCGATCGGTGGGCGGCTCATCAGAGTGCGTGGGCCACGCTTCGTCCTGGGACTCACCGCCATCTGTGGTGCGGTGCCGTTCGCCTGGCTCGCGTACGACCACACGCACACCGCGTCGGTCATCGGTGCCGGCATCGTGATCGGCGCCGCCGTGAGCCTGGGCTACGCGGCCATGCCCGCGATCATCATGTCGAGCGTTCCGCGACACCAGAGTGGAATAGCCAACGGCATCAACTCGATCTCCCGTTCCACCGGCAGCGCCATGGGCAGTGCAGTGGTGACTACGATTCTCGCCTCGATGACCATCGCGAACCTGCCAGAGGGCGTATCCGCTCTGCCCAGCGAATCCGCCTTCACCGTCACCTTCGTCACTGCCGCCGTAGCTTTCGCTCTGGTCGGCCTGGTGGGTTGGTCAGGCCTCCCCAAGAGTGCGTCGACGTCTGTCAACGGCAGCGCGTGAACAGGCCTGCTCCGAACAGCTCCGCATTCACGAGATGCCCATGCGTGTGAGCATTGTGCGAGGATCGGCGGGAGGTAGCAGGTCTCGAAGCTGAGCGGCTCGGCGGTCGGTGAACTGCCGACACGCGTCGTCGTCGGAGAACACCCAGAAGTCCCCACGCGCTATTGCTTCGGTCATGTGCTCGGCGGCATCGAGCGGGTCGAGTCCGGATTCGACGTTCGCCTGTTGCATTGCATCGAAGACAGCGTTTGCCGTGACGTTCGTAGTCGGCGCGTCACGCTGGGCCGCACGAAAGATCTCACTCCGGATCGAGTGTGGAACAACAGCACTGACCTGAATCGGAGAGTCGACCAACGACAGATCTTGGTGCAAGCTCTCGGTCATCGCCAGCACCGCGAACTTACTGACGATGTACGGTCCTTGCACCGCGGCGCTGTTGATCCCGCCGACAGAAGACAGATTGGCCACACACGCCGGCTTACCCACCTTCAACATCAATGGCACGAAAGCACGAAGGCAATAGAAGACGCCGTCGACGTTGATCTCCATCAACCGTCTCCACCGCGCACCACTGACTTCCCACAGCAACCCGGCCGTCTCCACTCCGGCATTGTTGACCAGCAACTCGACGCTGCCGTGACGATCGAACACATTGTCCGCCATCCTCTTCACGGCATCGGCATCCGCTACGTCCACCCCATGGACGTCAGCTCTCCCACCGGCCGCGCGAATGTCCTCGGCGACGAGCGACGCACGCTCCTCGTCGATGTCGGCAACGACCACCGTCATTCCCAGCCGCGCAAGGTGACGGGCGAACCCTGCACCGATACCGGCCCCCGCACCGGTCACGACGGCCGTGCCGGTACCGAACCGGCGTTCAGCGTGGGACATCTCCACTCCTCGGGTTGTGTCGCCGAAACTATTGCTCGACAAAGACTTCAGATTCCTTCGGGCAGAATGTTGGGATTGCACCACGTCGGTGGCTCACGTCTGGGCATCAGCCCTTGCCCGTCGAGCGCCTTCACGACCAGATCCTGATACCAGGGAAAATGAAGACTGAAGGCTACAAGGCCGGTCCGCTCGGCCGCGGGAAGAGAACACATGGCCAGTACCGTCTCGGCAAGATACTCGACGGGCTCGGTTTCGTATCCATCCGGAATGAGTGCGTCGGCGCCGGGAGTCGAGATCGCAGTGGAAGGCCCCACCGAGTTGACCGCGATATTGTCGTCCAGCACCTCCGCGGCGAGGCCCTGTGTGAACCTGTGCAGTGCTGCCTTCATCGACGCGTAAATCACGTCACCCGACGTCTTGTTGTAGTCGCGGAAGGGCCTGATCGGATTCAGTCCCGTCGAGGAACCGATGTTCACGATCCAGCCTGCGCCGCGCTCTCGCATGTAGGGGATGGCTGCCTTCGACAGGGCGAACGGCGCGCGAATGTAGTGGTCGAGGGTCCGATCGAACGTCGCCAGCGACATCTTCTCGATCGGCGCGTAGTCGGCAAACCCGGCATTGTTCACGAGGATGTCGATACCTCCGGTCCGCGAGACGACCTTCTCGATCAATCCGTCGCGAGCCTCGGAATCCTCGAGATCGGCCGGAATGGCAAGTGCACGACCGTGTTGCGACTCGATCATCTCGACGGTCTCGGACAACGTACCGCCGATGACGACATTACTGTCGGCACGGACTGCCGCGGTAGGCCGAGCCGACCGTGCGGTGACGACCACGGTTGCCCCCTCTGCCGCCAGTCGCCTGGCGATCGCCCTGCCGATGCCTCGACTGCTCCCGGTCACCAGCGCGGTCTTCCCTACCAGCGAGTGATTCAACTGCTCCTCCAAGGCTCTTCCACTTCACGACATCGAACACATGACGTATGTGTTCGACTTGAGTTCGACTGCATTTCACGCAATCGTTGTCCGCCATGTTGCATCATCCGATTCTGTTGCACAGCAACGATTCCCGCCTGACGGGAGGTGTCGAAATGCCGGGCACATGACCAAATCCGCTATCTCCCGCTGTGTGAGATCGAAAGCATCACAACGGGTTAGGGGAAAGTAATCTTCACCAATGGCAGATGAAACGCTCTACGTGATCGATCGGATAGTCACGAAACCGGGATGCGGTCGACAGTTCGTCGACGCGCTACTCGACCAGTATTTGCCGAGTGCACAGCGTCGCGGCATGACACTCGCCGACGTACTCGTCAGCCCTCCGTTGTGGTGCGATCAAGACCCGAACACCTTGACCGTCACCTGGACGGTCGACGGCACGGCCGGCTGGTGGTCGATGACGCGCCAGGGCCGCAGAGACTCCACCCTCAGGCAGTGGTGGGATGCAATGGCTCCGCTCATAATCGAACGGAGTCGCTCCATGGCCGCCGCAGCAAAGGACATCGAAGGACTGAGCAATGTATAACGTGACAAGAGTCGTGCACGCCGCCAACGGGGCGGGCGCCGACGAGTGGACCGCTGCAGTGAAGAACATTGCCGCAGTTGCCGAATCGTCGAACGCGCTGCGTCGTCTCGTCTGTACGACACTTCCCGGCGTCATCAACGGCGGAGATCTGATCGTCCATCTTCAGTTCGAAGACGAGATGGCTTGGCAGACAGCCCGAGATGCGGTCGACGACAGCCTGCGCTGCGCCGCCGTCGACCACTTCCACGGTGCCGAGTACTCATCCGGGACCACGGGACGTTCCGGCGCCGAAGCCGCCGGTCAGGTGTACCGAGCGCTGTTCATCCGGGTATCCCCCGGCACACCCCAGGACGTACTCGAGGAATTCGAACGGGATCTGCTCAGGATGCCTACCCATATCTCGTCGATCTGCGCCTGGCGTCTCAGCCGAGTCGACGCAGCGATCGGGCACACACCATGGACTCATGTCTGGGAGCAGGAGTTCACCGACCTCGGCTCACTGCAGACCCAGTACCTCGATCATCCGATTCACTGGGCAGTGGTGGACCGGTGGTTCGACCCCGAATGTCCCGAGGCCGTGGTCCACGACAGAATCTGTCACACGTTCGGCAATCTCACCGAGAGACTCCTGACAGTGAAGTGATCTGCCTACTCGCTACCGAGCGCCTCGCGCGTCATCGCCCAAAGCTTCTGTCGCGCAGGCTCGGTCAGTGACAAAGACGGGATAGTGAGGAAGCCGTGGAACAATCCTTCGAAGCGATGATGGCGCACCGAAACGCCAGCCGTCGCGAGCATCTGCGCATACGCGTCACCTGACGAACACGGCGGATCGAGTTCGGCTGTCACGACGACAGCAGACGGAAGACCGGCGAGCGTCTCCGCACGCGTAGGAATCACACGGGCGTCGTCGCGACCTTCAGGCGCGTACTGCTGCCAGTACCATTCCATCGCTGCGGTGGTGTTGTAGTGACCCGTGCCGTAGAGCCGATACGACTCGGTTTCGAAGTCGTCGTCGATCACGGGGTAGATGAGAACCTGAAGGGCGATTTCCGGACCACCCCGATCCCGAGCGGCAATAGCCACGGTCGCCGCGAGGTTCCCTCCCGCACTGTCGCCCACAAGTGCGATTTTACCTGCGTCGGAACCGTATTCGGCAGCATGCTCGCTGGCCCACGCCACCGCGGCGTAGACGTCGTCGTGGGCTGCCGGTGCCGGATGCTCCGGCGCCAACCGATAGTCGACGGCAACCACTACTGCGCCGACTCCCTGCGCCATCGATCGACAGAATTCGTCGTGACTGTCCAGATCGCAGAACACGAAACCGCCCCCGTGAGCGAAGACCGCGAGAGGAACGTCGTTCGAGGTTCCATGCGGACGAAAGACGCGAATTGCCAGATCTCCACCGGGACCGTCGATTACGTGATTCTCGACTGAAAGCATGTCGGGAAGACCCGTCAGCGGCGCACGTCGGTTCCGAATCAGAGTTCGTAGCTCCGACGGCGGGACACTGGTGACATCCGGGAATCCAGCGTTGAGGGTTGCAAGCATCGCGGTGACTTCCGCTTGAATCGTCATATCGTCTCCTGGTCTCTCAGCCCGGCGGGTGGCGCTACGTCTGCGCCGGCATCCGCGTTTGTCCACTTGGCGTGTGATCACGTCAACGTAGATCGCCCACCACCAAGCAAGGAACCCGCTCTCCCGATCAGTGGTCCGTTTCCGCCGACGAGCACCGGAGGCGTCCGATCCACAGGGTGGCCTTCTTCACAAAGCAGAAAAAACATGTCATCATTCCTAATCGAAATAGCCTTGTCCAGGGCAGTTGTCCAACTTGACTACGGGATAGCAGAGGGAACACATGTCGCTCCAGCTCGAGGTCGATCCCGCAACGCCGAACGCCTTCCTCGACCGAGTCTCTCTGCTACTGGATGCGTTCGGCGGTCGAGATCGTCTCACCCTCGCCGAGATTGTCCGACGAACCGGACTTCCAAGGTCTTCAGCCCACCGCATACTCGACCATCTGGTCCAACTTCGGTGGCTGCACCGCAGCGGCCGCGATTACACGCTCGGGTTGCGGCTCGTGGAACTCGGCTCGTTGGCCGTGTACCAGGACAGACTTCACTCAGCTGCGCATCCGCACCTGTACGAATTGCACCGGCGTACCGGACTGATCGTCGAGATGACGATTCTCGACGGCTCAAATGTGGTGTGCCGCGCCCACATGGCAGGTCGTTTCGCCAGCATGATTCCGAATCGGATCGGTTTCAGCACGCGCGCAGACGGAACTCTCGTCGGCAGGGTCCTCCACACCTTCAACAACGAGCGAGGAGAGGCGGCCGACGAGGTCCGAAAAACCGGCGTGGGATACGGCCGTGACACGCCGATCGACGGATTCGGCACGATCGCCACTCCGATCGGCCCGATCGGCGTCGCGACCTCCGCGCTGTCGATCTGCGGACCGCTCCGACAAATGCCGCTCGACGAGCGGAACTCGCCTCTCACCGGGCTTCTTCGGGAAACAGCCGCTTCCCTGTGGCGAAATGCGGGCGTCCGGACCACCGAAAGCATGCGAGCTCAGTAGGCACGAAGACTAGGCACGAAGACTGGGCACGAAGACTGGGCACGAAAACCTCGACAGCACAATTCTATTGGCGTGGGGCAGAATCTGGAGAGTTGTACCTCCGCACGCTCAGATCAACTTCCAACTACCGGCCTTGACGGGCTGCGGCAAGCCGAGAGCGTTGGCGTCGCCTTGCGCGAATCGAGCGGCGGCCTCATCGATGTCATCGAGCAACTGAGCGGCGAGGTCGATCTCCATCTGAAAATGGCGGCCTATCCATCGCAGACTCATCTCGGTAAATGCCCAGGCGGGTTCATTCTCCGAGTTATCGGCGTGTTCGATTGCCTTGAGCTTCTTTGCCTCGAGGTTGTCGATGTGATCGAGCACTATCGACTTGAGCTGATCGGGGTCGTTGAGGTGGCCGACCCACAGTCTCAACATCACTCCATGTTTGAGAACGGGGGTTTCGATCTCCGATCGGCGTGACCATGATCTGAGAGCCTCGATACCGGATTCGGTTATCGTGAACACTCGTCGACGACGCCCACCCGATTCCGAAACCTCCCGCGAACTGACGAATCCCAGCGTTTCCAGCTTTTTGAGCTCGGTATAGACTTGGCTCACCGACGGGCTCCAGTAATAGAACCCGATGCTCCAGTCGGCCCAGCTTTTCAGATCGCTGCCACTGAGTTCTTCTCCGAATGTGAGCATTCCCAGCACTGCCCAACTTGTCGCGGGCAATGCCGGGTAACACGCAGTTGCGGGATCAGGCACCGGCCCAGACTAACAAGACGTCGACCATCTGACACCGACTTGCCCACCGAGTGGTCTGTTCACGAATTCGTGCAATCAGAAAAGGTTCAATCGCAGTTCGGAGACACCGCGGATAAAGGCCGTGCCACCCCACGTCACTCCACCGTCGACGAGCTCGGTCTTCGGCGCTTTGTCGATCAACGCATTCAGGATGGTCTTGATCTCCAGCCGGGCCAACCACGCACCGAGGCAAGCGTGCGCACCGTGACCGAACGTGATGTGGTCCCGGACATTTGACCTCGACCAGTCCAATCTGTCCGCGTTCGGACCGAATCGAGTTTCATCGCGGTTTGCCGACGCCAGCCACGTCACAATGTGATTTCCGGCCGGAATCACCGCATCTCCCACCGCGTAATCCTCGGGAGCAATGCGAATCATCAACTGCGCCGTCGGCTCATAGCGCAGGACTTCTTCTACCGCGTGATCGAGCAGTGCCCTGTCGTCGACGAGTCGTTCCCACTGATCACGATGGCCCATAAGTGCATTCATGGTGAGACCGACCTGATTGACTGTGGTGTCCAGTCCGGCGATGACCAAAGTCTGCACGGTAGCGGCAACTTGATCCGGCCCGATTATCTCGCCTTCGTCGCCGGCGGAGATGAAGTCCGACAGGATGTCGTCGCCAAGATTGTTGCGCTTCCAAGCGATAACGTCCTGAAGGTGTGCCGAGAAATCACGCTGAGCGGAAATGTAGTCGCTGGTCTGCTCGGCAGTCAGAAACGGATCGAGTAGGTTGAGTCCCTTACGGGTCCACTCGAACATCGTATCGGTGTCGGCAGGTACGGGGATACCGAAAATTTCGCAGACAAGGCGAATCGGTAGCGGATGAGCAACTTCCGTCACCAGCTCGATCTCGGAGCCCCGTCCATGATCGGCAAGCAACTCGTCGACGATTTCCTTCGCCCGCGCGTCGTAACGCTTGATTGCCCTGGGCGTGAACGGGCGCGCCAGTAGCTTGCGCAATGCCAGATGGTCCGGTGGATCCAGCTTCGACAACGATGGGCGCAACAAGTAGGCGTCGCTGCCACCGGCCGCCTTGATCCGCATATTGCGCGGTGCCTCGAGTGCATACTGTTCCGACGAACTCAGCGACTTGTCCGCCAGTGCGCGTTTCACGTCGTCGTAGGCGAAAAGCATGTATACGCCATTCGAATGCTGTTGTACCGGAGCAACTTCTCGCGCAATCGCGTACCGCGCGTACGGATCGGACAGGAAGCCTGGCTCCGTTGGATCGACCAATCCCGTTCTGAGCCAATCCGTTGTGTCATGAACCGCACGCTCCGAACCCACCGGCGAAGTCATAGTCAACCTCTCGTCCTCGACAAAATCACTCACACAAGATCTGGCAGATCATTGACGCCCTCGTAAAAATCCACAGCCGAATACCACTGGTGACGAGCGTCAGCGCTGCGCTGAACTGAACTGCGCAGAGCTTCACAGTCGGACTACGAGGCAACCAACAAACCGCCCGCTGTATGGGAAATGAAGTCGCGCTCCGGACGTCGGGTTGCCACATTCTCACTGAGCGGGCGGGAAGGTGCGCTCCTTGCTGCTCGAGGACAGAATTCCCAGACGTCTTCGCCGTGAATCAGTAAGGCGGCGAGATCAATTCCGGGCAATCGTCCCGAGAAGTGATGCGAACCGGTGTCGAAGCAGATTGGAAATTGCGCATGACCGAATATGTGAACCGCGCTGTGCGAGTCGTTCGAGCTCCCCGCGGCTTGCCTGTCGTAGAAGATTTTCGGATCGACGAGGTTCCGATCCGGCCGCCCGCGGACGGCGAAGTTCTGTTCCGCGCCCACTATCTTTCGATCGATCCGGCGATACGAAGACGCCTACCGTCCACCAGCTCTGCCCCCGGGCCGTTGGGAGCTGTTGCCGGTATCGGCGACGTCGTCTTGGCTGGAGTAGTGCCTGCGCACTCCGGTTTGGACGGCATCGCAGTCGGCGAAGTGATTTCTTCGCGGCATCCTGACTTTGCGGCAGGTGATTTGGTTCGAGGCGGCACGCACTGGCAGGTTTATCACACAATCAAAGGCGCTGCCCTGGACCGCATACCGAGGGAGAATCGAGCTTCCCTAGGAGATGAACTCGGAATTCTAGGACAGCCAGGATTTGTCGCACACTGCGGAATGCGGTTGGTCGCCGACGTCCGAGAGCGAGACACAGTCGTGGTTTCGGCGGCCGGCGGAGCAGTCGGCATGGTTGCAGGCCAAATCGCGAAGCTGGCGGGCGCCCGGGTGATCGGAATCGCAGGGGGTGAGAAGACCGAATACGTTGTGGAGGAATTGGGGTTCGACGCCTGCATAGATAGGAAGACGGCGAACATCGGCGAGCAGTTGGACGAATTGTGTCCGAAGGGCGTCGACGTCTATTTCGACAACGTCGGAGGCTCGATCACGCGAGCGGTTTTCGATCGCATGGCCGATTTCGGAAGGGTCGTCGTGTGCGGAATGATCAGCGAATACAACCAGGATGAAAGCGAAGTCGGGCCTCCCCTACGCCCTGTACTACGCAAACGTCTACGCATCGAAGGGTTCGTCTGCTACGACCACTACGACCGGTACCCGGAGTACCGGGCGTGGGCGTCCGCTCGAATCGCCGAAGGTGGACTGCGCTACCGCAACGATGTCACCGAGGGCATCGAAAATGCCCCAGCGGCCTTGATCGGGCAGCTTTCGGGCCACAACCGGGGGAAGCAGTTGGTGATGATTTGACAAAGGGAGACCACACGTCGTTGTGTGGTCTCCCTTTTCGATTCGTTCAGCCGATCAGGCGTCAGCCTCTGGGCCGAGCATCTACCTTGTCGTCATCGTCGTCGCGCTCGCCGGTTGCGAGCTGGACGCCGGATTTCTCGATGCTGCCGTCAGCACCTGACTTCTCGAGGTCGATCGGTGCATCACCGGTCGCAACCTCTTCGGCCTCAGGCTCTTCCGGTAGCGGCTTCTTGAGACTCAGGATGATCGAGCCTGCCAACACCACGATGATCACCGCGAGGCTGACCAGTGAGGGAATCTCGGGGATCGACGTGCTGATCACCTTGTGGCTGGCCTGCATGATCAGCTTCACGCCGATGAAGGCGAGGATGATCGACAGACCCTTGGACAGGTAGTGGAACTTCTCGAGCAGGCCCGAGAGCAGGAAGTACAGGGCACGCAGACCCAAGATCGCAAACGCGTTGCTGGAGTAGACGATGAATGGATCGTCACTCACTGCCAGCACTGCCGGGACGCTGTCGACTGCGAACACGAGGTCGGCAGCTTCGATGGCGACGACGACGGCGAACAGTGGTGTTGCGACGCGCTTTCCGGCTTCCTTGACGAAGAACTTGGTTCCTGCGTATTCCTCACGGACCGGCATGATCTTGCGCAGCAAGCGAACCGCCAGCGAGGTTCCCGGATCGAAGTTCTCGTCGTCGTCCTTGAGCAGCTTGTAGGCGCTGTAGAGCAGGATGGCGGCGAAGACGAACAGAACGGCCGTGAACTTGCTGACCACGGCAACGCCGGCGGCGAGGAAGATACCGCGGAAGATCAGGGCGCCGATGACACCGAAGAACAACACGCGGTGCTGGTATTCACGGGGCACCTTGAAGTAACCGAAGATCAGGGCGAACACGAAGAGGTTGTCGACGGAGAGGCTCTTCTCCAACAGCCAGGCCGTGGTGAATTCGACGCCCGAGTTCACCCCCAAGGTCAGGGTGACGACCACCGCGAATACGAGAGACAAACCGACCCAGAGTGCACTCCACCAGGCCGCTTCCTTGAAGCCGATGACGTGCGCGCCGCGGTGGGCGAGCAGGTCGATGAGCAACATGACGACGATGACTGCGGCGAACGCGGCCCACGCCCACATGGGAACGTTCATCGCTGACCACCTACCCGAATGGCACTGATGACTGCGGTCACGGGGAGCTCCTTCACTGGGTTCGGACGGCCGTCTCGCCCTCTTATCCAGTGTTCCTTGCCGACTTCTATCCATCCCGGTCGAAATATCGACGACTTTCACACCTGAAGTTGCCGAAACCATGCAATCTGAGGGTGTTGCGTCCGAAACCGCCGCTGGACGGCATCTTGTTCTAGCCTGGCAAGCATGAGCACCTCGTTGTACTACTCCGCCGTCCGCACCACACCGCTGACCGACGACGAGAAGGCCGAAGTCGACCGACTCATCGCCGTCCACAACGACGAATTTCCGTTCGACTACGAGGTCCTGGACCTCTATCCGTCGGATATCCCCAACACTCTGCTCAACGGTTCGACAAAGATCTCGAGCGACCCGACCGAGGTAATCCCTTCGCTCGTCTACTGGTTCAACGCTCTGACCGAACTCCGGCGAGCGGTGCCCGACGCAGACTGGGACGTTTCACTCGACGACACCCCCGCCGATTGGGATGACAGCTCCGGCTATTCGCTCCCCGGGCTCGACGACATGCAGTAGCGAGTCACGGGTTCGCCAGGAGGGCGGCTCCGTAGCTCTCCAGCGCGATGAGCGCCAACTCTGTTGGCAGCCGACGCTGGTCCACGCTGCGGTCTAACAGCTTTTCGGCCTGATCGAGTCGATACCGCACGGTGTTCTTGTGCAGACCGAGCGCCACGGCGGTAGCGGCTGCAGTGCAATTGTTCTCGTAATAGACCCGAACGGTGTCACGGATACGCGTCGTGACACCGTCCGCGCCGGCGAGGCCTTTCAATTCCCGTGCCACCAACGCACGCAGTTCGTCCAGATCTTCGGTGAGCAGACAGGGAACCTGAACATCTTCGTAGACGGTGACCCCCGGTGAACCCGTCGAACGGACCGCGATGCGCTGCGCGGCGAGAGCCTCGCGGTGACTGCGCGCGAATCCTTCCATTCCGTAACCGCTGGCCCCCACCGCGACACGGAGGTCCGAACTCCGAGCACGATCGAGCGCCGCCCACTCATGGTCGTCGAAATGCGCGACCCACGACCACACCTCGCGCGCCCCCGAAGGCAGCGTCAGCACGCGCTCGGCATTCGACTCGTCCACAAAGGAACGCGCATACGAGTCCAATCGGGCCAATACGTCGGCGGCCGGATCGGTGTCGTCCGTCCAGAGAACAAACGCAGTGTGGTGGCGCCGCATCGGGTAGTCGAGAATCTGCGACACCTCATCGGAGTGAAGTGCTTCGCCTGCGACAATCGCGTGCACCGTCTCGGACCGACGCGCAAAAGCGCCGCGCGCCAAGCTCTCACGCTCCTTCGCATACGTTGCCACCAACAATTCGGTGGTCACTTCCAGCCATCTCATCGCCGAACCCCACACTCGGACCAGAAGTGCGCGCTTGAGTTCCGGACCGATCGGGAGTGCTTCTATCGACTCGTCGACGAAGCCCAGCATCGCGAGGCGTCCGGCACCGTAGATCTTGAGCAGGACTCGAAGATCCATACCGCGCCTGGCAACGGTGAGTGCAAGCGCAACCGACTCCGGCGGCGGCGTGACCTCCTGGGAACCGCCCGCGATCGCGGCCACGATGACGCGAAGCTGCGCCGCAGTGCTCGCATCCACATCGCGTCGTAGCTCCCGGTCAGCCGCCACTTCAGGATTGGCCACCGCAATGGCGTCGTCGATGCGTTGAACGAAACCGTCGATCACATCCGGCTGGAGATAGATGGGCGCGAGATTTGCAATCCAGCCGTCCAACTCCGATGTGTCCATGGCGCCTCCCCGACTTGTCACCCTGATTGTGACTTAGTCACAAATCTATCGTCTCACTTCGGCCAAGAAGCCCTAGCAACCCGGTTTCGACTGGTCCACAATCACATCTCACTGCAACCAACCCCTATCTTTGGAGACGCTGGAGTAAATGAACAAACCTTTCGACGGTCAGGTAGTGGTCATCACCGGCGGCGCCCGGGGCATCGGATACGCCACCGCGAAGCGGCTGATCAGCCTGGGTGCGACCGTCGCGATCGGCGACATCGACGAAGCCACTCTCGCGCGAGCAGCCAAGGATTTGGGCATCCGCACGTTCGGGCGCCTCGACGTCACCGACCCCGCCTCGTTCTTCGACTTCCTCGACACCGTCGAAGGTGAACTCGGCCCGATCGACGTGCTGGTCAACAATGCGGGCATCATGCCGGTCGGACGGATCGTCGACGAGGACGACTCCGTGACCAGACGCATCATCGAGATCGACGTCCTCGGCGTGATCACGGGAACCAAGCTCGCATTGCGACGGATGCTTCCGCGCGGACGTGGACACGTCATCAACATCGCTTCGCTTGCAGGCGAACTCCCGTGCCCCGGTTTGTCGACGTACTGCGGCGCCAAGCATGCGGTGTTGGGCTTCACCGATTCTGTCCGCAAGGAAGTTCGTGGCACCGGAGTTCACATCTCGTCCGTGCTGCCGACGCTCACCAACACCCAACTCACCTCGGGCACTTCGGGAATGAAGGGATTCCGAGAGGTTCAGCCGGAGGAAATCGCCGAAGCCGTCGTCGGCTTGATCACCAAACCGCGCCCACGCGTACGCATTACGCGGGTGTCCGGGCTGCTCGTGCAGGCACAGGGCTTCTTCCCCCGGCGGCCGTACGAGGCATTGAGCCGACTGTTCGGCGTCGAGACGCAGTTTCTCGGCGACGTCGACACCGCGGCACGTGCTGCCTACGAAGAACGCGCCCGCGCAAGCTGATCAGGTCAGCTCGGTGGCCGGCCAGTCGAGCAGCTTCGCACCCAGTACGGCAGCGTGGAGCGCGAAGCTGTCGTTGGGATCGTTGACGTTCTGACCGGTGAGTTCACGGATGCGGTCCAACCGGTACGTCACGGCGCGGACGGACAAATGCAGGTCTCGGGCGGTTTTAGCCGTATTGCCGCCGGCGGAAAAGTACGCGAGCAGTGTGTCGATCATCGGTCCAGCGCCACCACGCGCCTCGAGCAGCGGTGTGAGAAGGGTGTGGATCAGGTCGGTGACCGCCGGTCTGTCGTTGACCAGAACCCGGTAGACCAGCAGGTCACGAGCATCGATGATCGGTGCGGTCAACGACAGGCGCTGCGCCAGGTCCAGTGCGTCCAGCGCCTCCCGGTACGACGCCACCACGCCCGAAGCGGTGGTTCGAGGGCGCCCGACAGCGATCTGCCACGTGCCGTCCAAAGGACGCCGCTGCAACTGCACTCGCCCGTCGTCATCGGTCCCCGGCCCGAGAGCCGACCGAATCCCTGCCAGCACGTGGTCGACGGCATCGCGATCCGGCGCCGCGAAAACGACCACCAGTTTGCCGCTCTTGCTGGCGACCAACGCATCGGCGTCACCCTTGCTACCCAGAACGGCACGTTCGACGGCGCGCACCAAAGGGTTGTCGTCGGTGAACTCACGGGCGGCGGTCACTACCGCCACGGCATGCGGACCACTGAGGTGGAGACCGAACCCTGAAGCGCGATCCAACAATCCGACGACGTCAGCGCCGCCGGTCAACAAGTCGTCGACGAACTCGCGGCGTGCCGATACCTGCGAGCGGACCAGAGAACGTCTGGCCAACTGAAACCCTTCGGCCAGTTCGGCGACGGCATCGTCGACGGCACGCAGCATCACTTCGCCGGCCGCGACGACGGCGTTCGGATCCGATTGTGCCGCAATAACAGCAGGCAGTTCACGCCACAGACGCCAGGCCGAGGAGAGATACAGATCG
>NZ_LVCT01000492.1:0-2421 GCF_001647205.1 Rhodococcus sp. EPR-134 | reverse complement strand
TACGGCGACACTGAGCACGTCCAGGAAATCACCCAGCAGTTCGACGGGTAGGCCACCGGCGTCATCGGCCCCCGCCGCGGCAACCCGGCGTATGGCGTCGTCAGGTACCCCGGTTCGGCTCACCCTCGCATTCTCTCACTGCCGGCAGCATTGCCTGGCGTCACGAAAGGCGCATCGAACCCGTGTCGATGTACCGCTGATGGAACGAGAATGCCTCGCCCAGGATGTGCGGCGTCTGCCCCGCACCCGGTTGAGCGTCGGCGCGAGCGATGTAATCGTGGAGCAGTGGCCGGAACTCCGGGTGAGCACACTTGTCGACGATCAGGCGCGCGCGTCGCCGCGGCGACAGACCGCGCAGATCCGCCAACCCCTGCTCGGTCACCAACACCTGAGTGTCGTGCTCGGTGTGGTCGACGTGCGGAACCATCGGCACGATCGCCGAGATCTCACCGCCGCGGGCCGTCGACGGGCTCAGGAACATGGACACGTAGCCGTTGCGGGCGAAGTCCCCCGAGCCGCCGATTCCGTTCATGATCTTCGTCCCCATGACGTGCGTCGAGTTCACGTTGCCGTAGATGTCGGCCTCGAGCATGCCGTTCATGGCGATGATTCCGAGCCTGCGCACCACCTCCGGGTGGTTGCTGATCTCCTGCGGACGGAGAGTGATGTGGTGGCGGTAGAAGTCGATGTTCGCGGTCAGTTCTTCGATGCCCTCTTCGGTGAGCGCCAAAGCCGTCGAAGACGCATGCGCGACCGTTCCGTCCTTGATCAGCTTCAGCATCCCGTCCTGGATGACCTCGGAGTAGCAGGTCAGGCCGCGATACGGCCCCCGATCGAGCCCTCCAAGCACCGCGTTGGCGACATTGCCGATGCCCGCCTGCAGCGGAAGCAACGTATCGGCCGGCATCCGTCCGGCGCGCACCTCGAAGTCGAAGAATTCCAGGACGTGGCCGGCGATCGCCTCACTGACGGCGTCGGGTGCAGTGAGAGGGCTCGCGCTGTCACGGCAGTTGGTCTCGACAACGGCCACAACCTTCGTGGGATCCACTCGGAACGTGGTCTGGCCGATCCGGTCCTCGACACGAATGATCTCGAGCGGCTTGCGATGCGGCGGCAGCGCGGTGCCGTAATAGACGTCGTGAATACCTTCCATCGCCTCGGGCACCCACGAGTTGACTTCGAGGATGACCCTGTCGGCGACGTCCAGCCAGGTCTTGTTGTTGCCAATCGACGCGGAGGGAATCAACTCCCCTGATTCGGTGATACCGGCGACCTCGACCACCGCGACGTCTACGTTGCCGTAGTAGCCCTCCCACACCTGCTGAGCCACGTGGGAGAGATGGATGTCCACGTAGTCCATACGACCGTCGTTGATCCGGCGACGTGCGGTGGCCTCGGACTGATACGGCATGCGCAGCGCGATTCCGTCGACCTCCGCGAGCAGCCTTTCGGTCTCGGTGGACACAGAAGCGCCGGTCAGGAGATTGATCGTGAAGTTCGATCCGTTGCCGCGGGTCCGGTGAATGCGCTCGGCCAGGGCCGGAATGACAACCTTGGGTGTACCGGCGCTTGCGAAACCGCTGATCGCGACGGTGTCGCCCGGGTTGATGAACTTCACGGCGTCGGACGCGGACATCACCTTCGACGCAAACGCTGTGGCGCGAATGCGGTTGGAGGTGGCGTTGTGCCCGGTCTCACCGAAGGTTGAACTCACGGCACCAGGATAAACAGGGCACGTCGAAGCGATTTACGGGGATAACCCAGACAGAATCGCTCCGACGTGCTATGAGCACCGATCAGTTGACGACGCCGTACACGCCTTCGCCGACCAGGCTCGCAATTCGATATTTCTGGATCTTGCCCGACCCTGTCAGTGGGAACGCCTCCGCGCTGAACCACTCCTTGGGCGCCTTGTGGCGCGCCAGTCGCTCGGTGCAGAACTCGACCAGTTCAGCGGCGGTCGGTTGGTCGGACTCGTCCTTCCAGCGGATGACGGCGACAACTCGCTCACCCCACACCTCGTCGGGCACACCCACGACCGCCACGTCGAGAATCTTCGGATGTGTGAAGATCACGGACTCGACCTCACGCGGATAGATGTTCTCACCGCCGCGGATGATCATGTCCTTGAGGCGGCCGGTAACCCGGACGTATCCACGTTCGTCCATCGTCCCCAAATCGCCGGTATGCAACCAACCGTCCTTGTCCACGGTGTCGGCCGAAGCCTCCGGATTACGGAAGTACTCGGTCATGACGAGGTACCCGCGCGCGCAGATCTCGCCTTGTTCGCCGAGCGGCACGCTGTCCCCGGTCACGACGTCGGAGATCTTCACCTCGACCTGCGGCAACGCGAGTCCGACCGTCTCCGACTTGTCTTCGTGGGTGTCGGCCGGGCTGGTCTGTGTGATGACGGGGCTGGCC
>NZ_LVCT01000491.1:0-6209 GCF_001647205.1 Rhodococcus sp. EPR-134 | reverse complement strand
ACCACCGAACAGGCCGAGAAGTCGCGGCTCGCGAAGCTGGCGTCGTTGATCATCGCGATCAGCATCGTCGGCACTCCACTGATCACGTCAGCGTGAAAGCGTTCCGCCGCATCGAGAACCGCAGTCGGATCGAAGTACTGGATCAGGCCGATGGACATTCTTCGCTGCGCGGCGCCGAGAACCAGGATGCCGCACCCGGCGGTGTGGAACAGCGGCATGGCCGACACAACCGAACCCCGCTCAGGGAATCGGCCTCTCCGACTCACGAAATCGGCATTGTTGACCAATCCTCGGTGATGCAACAGAGCACCTTTGGGAACCCCGGTGGTTCCCGACGTGTACTGGATCTGCGCATTGCCGTCAGGCGAGACTTCGGGCAGAGCGCCCCGCTCGCCCGCCCAACCTCGAACCTGGCGATCCCACTCCTCGAAGTTGACTGCGAGAACTTCTTCTCCCGAAATCGAAATCGCCTCGGATGCAACCGCTGCCATATCGCCACCGCGGAACTTTCCGGTGTGGAAGAGCCCCCGAGACTGGGACTGCGACAGGACGTACGCGAGTTCCTCCGCACCCAACGCCGGATTGGCGGTCACCAGAACCATCCCGGCGAGCGCGGCGCCGTATTGCAGAATCATCCATTCCGGAACGTTCGGAGCCCAGACAGTGATCCGATCTCCACAGTCGAACCGAGACAAGAGGTAGTGCGCACACCCCTCTGCTTCGTCGAGAAGCTCCGCGAAGGTCCACGTGCGATCGGTTTCAGCCGCCCCGGAAAGCGAATGCGATTGCGTCGGAACCACTTCTCTGATTGCAATCAGATTCGGCGAGTCCGCGGCGCACTCTCGCAGCAGCCCACCCACCGTTTGCTCCTCTATCGGGTCAGACACGTCAGCGGGGAAGTACGACGTTTCGAGAACACTGCTCATCTCACATCCACTTTCTATCGAGGAGGGGTGTCGGACGCGGGGAGCGGCCCGCCTCCGTCTGGAATCTTGCGTCCGGAATCGCGGTACTGAACCGCGGCATGGAATCCGTCGCGCTCGGCAAAATCCTTGAACCAGCGCCCCTCCGGGGAGTGACGCGTAATTCCGTCGAACAGGGTTGCCAGTACCTGGGTGCCTTGCAATCCCATGTTGTCGTACGCCTGGTTGATCATCATCTTCTGCATGGCCAACTGATTGAGCGGAACACCGGCGATGCGATCCGCCAACGCTTCCACCGCCGAGTCCAATTCGTCGGCCGGCACCGCTTCGAGCGCCAATCCCCAGTCAGCCGCAGTGACACCGTCAATGGTGTCTCCCGTCAACAGCATTCGCTTGGCACGCTGGGCTCCGAGCCGGTACACCCACATCGCCGTCGTCGGGCAACCCCACACACGCGCAGGCGGGTATCCGATGCGAGCGTCGTCGGCCATGATCAGCATGTCGCAGGACAGCGCGATGTCACTCCCACCGGCAATCGCATATCCCTGAACCTTGCAGATCGTCGGCTTGAGCGATCGCCAGAGCGTGAAGAAGTCGTCGGTGTTCTGCTTCATCCCGCGAAAGTCCTTGATGGGGTCCCAGACCGGGCCCTGGTTCCACTTTCCGTCAAGGTCGCCTTCGGCAAACTTCTTGAGGTCGTACCCGGCACAAAACGCCTTGCCCGCACCTTGCAAGACGATCACACGGACCTCGTCGTCGTCATTGGCTGCTGCCACCGCGTTTCGAATGTCCGACGGCATCCGGTCGTCGATCGCGTTGAGCCGATCGGGACGGTTGAGCGTGATATACGCTTTACCACCGGACGTCTCGTACTTCAGGGTCGCAAAATCCGTCATCATCGGTCCTGTCGACAGAGCGCGCCTCGCTCGGAACGAGTTGCGCTAGTTCTGGGTGAGGAGCAGGCGAACGACGCCTGCCCATTGACTGATCGAACGACGCGCAGACGCGTCGCTCTTCTGCACTGCCCGGGACAGCGCCAAACCACGGAGCATCAGCACCGTCAGATCTGCAATCTGCGAATAGTTCTCGGAAGCAACAATTTCGGGACCGAAAGCGTCGTGGACAACTCGCCGCAGATCCCGTCCGGCGATTCGCTCCGATTCCCGGAGCACCTCGGCCAACACCGGATCCGTCCGCGCTGCGGACCACAGTTCGAGTTCCGCTTGAAATGGCGGCTGAGTCAACGCCGAATACAGAGCGGAGATCGAGTTCTCGATCGTGTCAACCGACGAATCCTGCCGAGACATGGCAGCTCTTACCGCCACCTCGTTCCGTACGACGATGTTCGACACCAACGCCGCAGTGAGCTCCTGCATGTTCGGAAAGTGGTGCAGCAGAGCGCCCCGACTGACTCCGGCAGCGGTTTGCACCGACTGCGCCGTCAGAGATGAATAACCGTCCGCTATCAGTAAATCCGTTGCCGCATCGAGAATCCGGTGGCGCGTCGCTTCGCGCTGCGCATCGCGCAGGGTCACGGTCTCACCTCCAACTTCTCGAGTGGCATGGATCACAGTTTCACAGTCCATTCAGACTGTCAATGGCCGAAAGCCTCCGGCGTACTCTCGATGCACCGGCCCTTCGGACTGATCGGAGCAACACGTGACGACCTCACCGCCGACCGTCTCGCTGACGCTCGACCAACTTGCTTCACGCGCTGCTTCCCTGATCACCGACGACGGTCGGAGAATCCTCGGCATCACGGGCGCACCGGGAGCCGGAAAGTCGACGGTGTCACAGGCAATTGTGCGGAAATTAGGTTCTCGTTGCTCCATCGTCGAGATGGACGGTTTTCATCTTGCCAATCGGGAACTCGACCGACTCGGCAGGCATGAACGCAAAGGCGCACCGGACACCTTCGACGTCGACGGCTACGCGGCTCTACTACGCCGACTCCGAGCCTCGAACTCGACGGTCTATGCTCCGGTCTTCGATCGCGAGTTCGACGAATCAATAGGCAGCACAACGGCTGTCGATCCATGTACACCGCTGATAGTCACCGAGGGGAACTATCTCCTCCTACCCAGTGGTGGATGGCAGGAAGTGCGAGCAGCACTCGACGAGGTCTGGTATCTCGACGTTCCGGAGGAAACTCGGACGAAGCGCTTGGTGAAACGCCACAGCCGCTTCGGAAAGAGTTCCGAAGCGGCTGCAGAGTGGGTGAAACGGGTAGATCAGCCGAACGCCGAGTTGATCAGCGCAGTCAGGCCACGCGCGGATCTGATCGTCAGAATCGAACGGTCCGAGCCTCACTGATGTCAGCTGAAAACCTAAGAACCGCCGCCGGTTCCGAGAAAAGTGGCCAGCCCGGCAACTCCGGCGATTCCGCCGAATATCGCCGCCAATGCACCGGCGACGGTGATAACGCTGTCGAGCGCTTGAGATCGGTGTCGGATGAACCCATGGCAGTCTCCTGGAGTCAGAATTGAAAGTGGGGTTGAATGTGCGCCGAAGTGCGCAATGCTGCACACGTCACTTTACCGGCATTCGCGACCCGAATCAACGAAAATTCTCTCTAAACATGTTGCACTGCAACATATTCAAACAGCAGCTTGCAGGTCCACCGAGGCACGACGACGGCCACCGTCCCGCAGCGCGGGCAGGTGGCCGTCGTTGGATATTGCCGAGGAGTCAGACGCTCGTCACATGCATGACGTGCTTGGCCCTCGTGTACTCCGCCAGTGCGAGCTCCGACAGATCCTTGCCGTAACCCGACCCGGCGAAGCCACCGTGAGGCATCTCAGCGGCGAGCATTCCGTGGGCTCCCACCCAGACGCAGCCGAAGTCCAGTTCGGCCGTCATCCTCATCGCGGTGCCGTGGTCGGACGTCCACACGCTCGACGCGAGAGCGTACTTGGTCCCGTTCGCAAGTTCGATCGCTTCAGCCTCGGTGGAGAACGACTGTACGGTGACAACCGGCCCGAATATCTCTTCCTGGACCAGCTCATCTTCCTGCTGCACCCCGGAAATAACAGTCGGCAGATAGAAAAACCCTGGTCCAGCTGGCTTTCCCCCGCCAATACATACGTTCGTATTTGCTGAGCGTCTCTCTACCAACTCCGCCACTCGATCACGGTGAGCGCGGCTGACCAGGGGGCCGAGACAATCGCCCGATTCCGGTCCGCCCAACCTCAAGTCCGCGGCCGCAGCCGTCAACTTCTCGGTGAACTCCTCCGCAACCTCCTCTTGAACGAGAATCCTCGTCGCAGCGGTGCAATCTTGACCGCTGTTGTAAAAGGCTCCGGCAACAATCCCCGCGACTGCGCCGTCGAGGTCCGCGTCGGCGAAAACAACGGCGGGTGCCTTGCCTCCGAGTTCGAGATGCAACAGCTTGACGTCTTCCGATGCGGCCTTTGCGACCGAAATCCCCGCTCTCGTCGATCCCGTCAGCGCAATCATCCGAGGAACCGGATGAGCGACGAGCGCGGCTCCGGTATCGCGATCGCCGCACACTACGTTCAACACCCCGGGCGGATAGATCTGCGCTGCAAGCACTCCCAGCATCACCGCGGTTTCCGGCGTCTCCTCGGCCGGCTTGAGCACGAGGGTGTTTCCCGTCGCGAGTGCCGGCGCGATCTTCCAGACCGCCATCATCAACGGGTAGTTCCAAGGAGCGATCGCACCGATCACGCCAATGGGTTCACGTCTGACATAAGACGTAGCACCCTCCGTGTACTCCATTGCGGCAACGCCCGGCAGAGAGCGGGCAATACCCGCGAAGTACCGCAGAAAGTCAACACACTGCGGGATCTCGTCGTCTCGCACCTGCCTGAGGGGCTTGCCGGTACTGCGGCATTCGACCTCGAGGAAATATTTCGCGTTTGCTTCCAGCGCGTCCGCGAGGGCCAGCAGCAACTCCTGACGGCGCGCAGGGGTGGACCGGCGCCAGGACCGCGCAGCCTTCTCGGACGAACGGCAGGCTCGGTCGACGTCATCGGCGGAACCGACGGCAGCACGGGCGTATACATTGTCGGTCACCGGATCGACCAGCACGGAAAGTCTACCTGCCGGGCTCTCGCACGTTCCGTTGATCACGTGACCAAACGCTGCGACAGTCATCGAAGTTTCCACCGTCATGAGCGCGATCCGGGGAGCGCGACGAAGAACTTCTTCGACGGCTCAACCGTCTCCCAGGTACCGCGAAACGACTGCGGCACGAAAAATGCTTCCCCAGCGGAGAATTCGCGACGGTTTCCATCGAGGTCGATCAGCGCCACCCGGCCGCTGATCATGATGCAGACCTCGTCGTACGGATACGGGTCGCACAAGAGCGTGCCGGGCTCGCCTTCCCAACCACCGCCGAAGTATTCCCCGTTCGGATCTCCGAATGACCTCCATTCGGATTCCGACCAGTTCGGGCTCGCGTCGTCACCCCACTCCGGGATGAACCGCGTCCCCTGCCCTGGCCCGAACATTCGAATGTCGTTGACACTCATGTCATTTTTCCTTCGTGTTGGAGCTGGAAATTCGTGCAGCAAACAGATTCAGTACGTTTGCAGTTATTCGTTCGGTGAACGGATCGTGATGGATCAGCCCGTTCACCCATTCGGTGGAACCTGCGTTGAACACGGAGCCGAGACCTCGCTTGTGACAGGCGACCATTCCCGATCCGTATTCGAGATCACGAAGGTGATCTGGAGGCTCACTGCCATAGAAGCATTCGATGATTCCCTGCACTTCGGCGAAAGGCGCACCGATCGGAACTTTCCCGTTCCATTTGTCCCGCGAACCCGAAACTGCCGGCGCCATCGCGATGATCTCCAGATCCTCGGGAGCGCCGTCGACGCCGGTCGCATACGGCTGGCCCTTCCGGAACGTGAAATCCACGCCGTCCATCTCGAATCCGGCAACACAGATCGGGGCGATCCCGAAGTTGTCTCCGTAGTACAGGTCGGTTCCGTTCAACGCCCAATGATCCGGCCGGTATACCGTGAAACCGCCCGAAGACCTGGGAGTTGTTGCACCGTAACGATTGTAGACACCGGCCATGCCGGTCAATCCCATCGTCCACGCCCCCGGTCGGGCAACCTCGGGCGAATCCCACGCCGTCGTCACCCGGGTCGGGTCGACTTCTCGCATCGGATCGTCGAATGGATTCTTGTAACAGACTTGTGCGTCGTTTTCGAGGCGTACCTGCCACAGGAAGTTCCCGCCGAATCGCGCCAGACCACCACCCTCTTCGACGAAATCATCTATGCGGTCACGCATCTCCCAGGACCAGTACTCGTC
>NZ_LVCT01000490.1:0-1715 GCF_001647205.1 Rhodococcus sp. EPR-134 | reverse complement strand
GCTCTTCCGCCCAGACCGTGAACGGCCTCTCGTAAGTGGCCCAGAAGGCGTCCGCATGGTGACGCGAGTAGCCGTTCACCCACGCCCATTCGTACGGCGGGTGACGGGGAATCCATCCGATTCCCGGTGTGTCGGTGTGGATGTTGCGTGCTGCACCCTCGGGTTTGCGCAACATCCCCCGCGCGACGGGACGCTGCGTCGAGGAAATCGGTGTCGGCACATCGCCGGAGCCGTCCGGAACACCTCGGTAGTGGTTTGCCCCACCCCAGTCGTTGTAGGCCAACATCGTGCTGGTGGTGTGAATGAGTACGAAGTCGGCATGCTCGGGTTCGCGCGCCTTGACGACGAAGAAGCCCTCCCGCTCAATAGTCACCCCTTCGTGGAGCATCCGGACCAGAACCAAGTACATGCCGGACGTCCATTTCGGATCTATCTCGACGGCAAGGGATTCCGCCCAGTCGCAGCCCACTGCGTACGCGCCGGCAGGCGTCTGCTGCTGCTTGCCCGGCAGACCGAAGTATTGCGCGACCTGTTGCGGCCGGGCGCCGTCTCGAACAATTTCGAGGTCGTATTCTTCTGCGGTGGTATGCACTCGGATCGAGACGGTGTCACCACCGAAGTACGAGAACCTGTCCGCATAGACCCATATCTCGGGAGCGCCCGGAACAATTCCGGGACGTTCGACCAACCCTCCGGGGACCGACCATGCGTATTCGCTCATGCCGACAACTCCTCGACCGAGTGTTCACGTACGCGCATCCCGCGGACCACGCCGAATGCGAAAGCCAACAGCAATGGCACTGCCAACAAGAAGTTTTGCGCGGTGGTCAACCCGGTCAGGTCACTCATGTTCATCAAGAGGTATCCGAGCGCGACGATCAACGCCACTGCAGCGAGCGAGGGTGCAATCAACCTCTGCCACAGACCTTCACCGCGAGAATCCTGCGAGAAGAACCTGAGCACGGCGACGGAAGTGAGAACCTGCAACACCAGCACACCGATGATCGTTGGTGTATTCGTCCACACGACTACTTGGGTGTACGGGTCTGCGGGCGTCAGCGCAAAGCCGGCGATTGCCGCGAATACCAGTGCGCCTTGTGTGATTCCGGCGACGCTCGGCGTTCCAGTGGTCGGCGAAACCCGTGCAAGCCCGGCAGGAAAGACTCTCGCGCGCCCCATGGTGAGCAGATAGCGACTGCAAGCATTGTGGAGGGCAAGGCAACCCGCGAAGAAGCTCGTGACGATCAACAGATGCATCACGTCGGTCATCATGGAGCCGGCAAATTCATTGTTGAGATCGAAGATCAGCTCGGACGGGTCACCGCCGAGTAGGTCGCCCATCCGACTCGGGCCGACGGCCTGCACGATCACCCAAGCACAGAATGCGTAGACCACGGCCAGAACAGTGACTGCTGTGTAGGTCGCACGCGACACTGTGCGTTTGGAATCGACAACTTCCTCGCTGTAGATCGCCGTCTGCTCGAAACCGACGAAGGAGGTGAAGGTCAACACGAAGACGCTCGCCAGTCCGGCTGTCATGAAGGTCGACGGCGAAAAACTGTCGAGCGACAGTCCTTCGTGGCCGCCTTTCAACAGAACCGCCACACAGAAGACTGCGAGGACGCCGAGCTCGAGCGCCATCAAAACGGCCAGCACCTTCGCGCCGATATCGACCCTGCGATATCCCACCACCACGACCAGAACTGCGACCGCCA
>NZ_LVCT01000489.1:0-3900 GCF_001647205.1 Rhodococcus sp. EPR-134 | reverse complement strand
CACCGAGATAGCCGATGTAAGCCAGCACAGAGGCGCCTGCGCCGACTGTTTTTCCGAGCCCTTCGGTGATGTAGGCGTAGAACGCGCCCGCGCCGCGGATATGCCTGCTCATCGCCGTGAAGCCGACGGCGAACAGTAGATAGACGATCCCGGGAACGACGTACCCCACCGGAAGCGCAGCGCCGGAAACCATCAGGCCCAGTGGCGCGAATCCCACCAGGATCGTCAGTGGCGCCGCTGCGGCGATGACGAAGAAGACCAGATGACGGCTGTTGATAGTTCCGGCGCGCAGGCCCGAGGATGACGTGAGAGAACCGGATTCAGAATGCGTTCCTGCACCGGGAGGGTCGGTTTTTTCGGTCATGGGGAGGCTCCGCGAGTTAAGGCAAGTATGCGCCTGCCTGGTCAGGTTTCCCGAGGTTCGCCCGAATTTCTCTCGACGTTCGCCCGGTGTTCCTAAGAGAGTGCCGAATCGTTTCACCAGTGTCAATACCTGCGCTGAAACGATTCGACGTTTTGTTTTGAGGTGCCCCTCACCGGTGCACGCAACATGCCGAAACGATTGATCGATAGGCTGGAGACAAACCGACCAACGAGTAGAAACGATCCGCAGTGGCTACCCCTGTTTCGCCGACGCTTCGTGATGTCGCCAACGCCGCCGGCGTCGCGGTGTCCACGGTCTCCTATGCACTCAACGGCAAGGGCCGGGTCGACGCGGCCACTCGCGCTCGGGTTCAAGAGGTTGCCGACCGCCTTGGATACCATGCCAATCGGTCGGCCCAGAATCTCAGGTCGGGTCGGACTGCCACCCTCGGGCTGATGCTCCCCGCTCCCGACCAACTGTCATCGGCCGAGTACCTCAATTTCGACTGGTACGGGCGCGTGGCGACCGCCGCGACCCAGGCTGCATTCCACGCCGATCACTCACTCCTCCTACTACCGTCGATGAAAGATCCGAACGGACTGCGGCGCATCGAGATGGACGGCGTACTGGTCGTCGACCCGATGGTCGACGACCCGCGCGTCGAGGTTCTGCAGAAGATCGGAATCCCCTCTGTCGCAGTGGGTCCTGGACACTCCGGGCAGTTCGGATACTCCACCTCACCGGACCTCGTCTCCACCACGGAGACTCTTCTGAACCACCTCGCCGAACGTGGCGCAAGGGACATTTTCGTCCTCACTCCCGGAATGCATTCGGAGTGGACCCGCGCAACGACTTTCGCTTACTTCGAGTGGTGCCGCGCCCGAGGGGTGGCACCACGCACCAGCGAGGAATTGACGTCGTTTCCGGGCGCCAGCACCGTCGGAGGCCTCATCGGGGCCGCGTATGCGGCCACCCGCGAGGCCCTCGACTCCTCGACTCCGCCTGACGCGATCCTGTCGTTGATTCTCGGTTGCGCCCCGGCAGCGGCGCGAGCGGCCCTCGATCTCGGGCTGTCGATTCCGGGTGACGTCTTGATTGCACAGGACAGTGACGAACCCGCCCTGCTGGTTTCCCAGCCCCCGATCACTGCCTTCGACTTCTTCCCCCAAGAACAGGCGGCAGCGGCCGTAGATGCACTGTTGGCTCTGGTCAACGGTGACGAACCCCCAGTTCAGAGCTATACGCGTAGCGAACTCCGCGTGCGAGCGAGCACGGCCCATTCGCTCACACCATAAATTCACCTGGCACCGATAGACTGATTTCCGAATTATCGTCCGTCGCCTGCCGAGAGGAATCAGGTCATCGCGCACCGCTCCCGCGACCGCTTGGCCGGGTATCTCGCCGTAGTGCTGGTCTGTGCACTCGCCCTCCTCGCATCTGTCAGCAGTGCGACCGGCCTCGACCGCGACGTCGCTCCGGTCCGCATCGCCTACGCCGCGGCCGCAGACACTTTCGGCGATCTGTATCTTCCAGAAGGATCGGACGATGACCTGCCGGTCGTCGTACTCATCCACGGCGGTGGATGGGCCCAGAAGAGCAATCTCGAATACGCGGGCGCGTGGGCAAAAACCCTGACCCCGTACGGAATTGCGGTCTGGAACATCGAATACAGACGCGTCGGCGGTCAGGGTGGTTGGCCGACCACGCTCTCCGATACTGTTACGGCCACCAACGCCCTGGCCGGCATCGTTCAGGAAAAGGCCTCCGGGCGACTGGATTTGAGCCGTGTACACATCGCCGGCTACTCCGCGGGTGGACAACTTGCCGCCTGGGTCGCATCGCGATCCCAACAGGGTGCAGACGCCCCGGAACCAAACCTCTCGGTGCCGGTTCGCTCGACGACGATCATGGCCGGCGTCTTCGACATGACGCTCGCCGCAACCGCGGGCAAAGATCGATTTGTTCGAAATCTTCTGGGCGGCATGCCTACCGATCATCCCGATCGCTACCGCATCGCATCACCGATCGAGCACCTCCCCACCGGCCTCCCCGTCACGGTGATCCACGGACTCGGAGACAAGGTCGTGTCGGTCGAACAGAGTCGGCGCTATGCCCGTGCCGCCCGAGCAGCAGGCGACGTGGTCGATCTGATCGAACTTCCCGGCGTCGGCCACGGCGAGTTCGGCAACCCGACGACCGACGCCTGGGCTACCACCAAGCAAGCAATAATCGGCCACATAAATGCCTCTTGAGCAGGTAATACGGGCCACAGTGCTCTCAGCCGCTCGAAATAGAATTAGCTGAAACTCAATCGATGACGTACGGTGGGGTTATCAGAGGGCAGCCGTCAGTCAGGCAGCCGGTCGCTTCGCCCGGAACAACAGTTCCAGTATTCGTTCCAGGGGCAGACTTCCAGTTCGGTGCAAATCCGCGCCTTTGATCACTACGCACTTTCATCAGTCCCGCAGATTGTTGACCAGGCCGAAGGCTCCGACGGAGTCCGCCGCCAATCGCGTACCGACTGCACCAGTATCAACATGCGCTACACACCGCACGGGCCCAAAGACCCTGCGGTTCAAAGGAATACCTTGATCAACACCATGATTCACCCCGACGACACGAACAACCAGACGAACAGCAACTCGACGAACGGTCTACGGATCCCGACTACTTCGGGCCGGATCCGCGAGCGCGGTATCGAAATCGTCTGCACCCTCTACCGTTGCAGCACCGACGAAGTCGCCGAGCTGTTGCTCCGACATTCTCAGACCAACAACCTCAAGGTCACCAGCCTGATCAAAGCGCTTGTCGCCCTGATCGACGAAGACACGTCCGGCACTGGTTACGGAAGCAGTAACACGCTGGCGTCTCACTTCTGGCTGCGTGAGATCAGAAATCTCAGCCAGGCCCACCGACGCAGCGATCATTTTCATCGCCATCTCGTCGGCGCGTAACCGGCGCTGAACGACAACTGACCTGAAACGACAGCTGGGGCAGTACACGGAAATCGTGTACTGCCCCGGCTGTCGTGTTTTCAGTTGTCAGGCGGAAGCCGACTCTCGGCAGTCAGGCGGAAGCCGACTCTCGGCAATCAGGCGGAAGCCGATTCCTTGTTCAGGCCCTGCGGAGCACCGTCGGTATCTGTCGCCTCGTCCACATGCTGCGGAGCGAAGAGCAGGCAGACGATGCTCAGGACGCACATGCCGATCAGCAGTGCGATGACCGGCCAGATGCTGCCGGTTGCCTTGTACATCAGCGTCGACACCAGCGGAGACAACCCACCGAAGATCGCGCCTGCACCCTGGTACGCCAACGAAATGCTTGTGTAGCGGGCCTGCGGCTTGAACATCTGCGACAGGACGGCGGCGATCGGGCCGTACGTGGCCGCCAGCACCAGTCGCATGACAGCGAAGGTCAGGAAGATCAGGAACACGGATCCGGACTTCAGCACCAGGAACTGCGGCGCTGCGAGAATCGCGACTGCCGCAAGGCCCCAGATGACGACGCGGACGCGTCCCACCTTGTCGCCGAGCCAC
>NZ_LVCT01000488.1:0-1468 GCF_001647205.1 Rhodococcus sp. EPR-134 | reverse complement strand
GCGTCGTCGCCGAAGGTGGAGAGAATGCTGAAGAAACCTGTGGCCAGGAGCGCGCCGGCCGGGTTGCCCAGCTGAGCGAAACCGCCGTAGAAGGTCTTCTTGTCCTCGGGTGCATGCTCGACGGCCATCAGGACCGCGCCGCCCCATTCGCCGCCGACGGCAAAGCCCTGGACGAAGCGGAGCAGTACCAGCAGTAACGGCGCCCAGAACCCGATCGACGCGTAAGTGGGCAACATGCCGATGAGGAACGTGCCTGCACCCATCAGCGTCAAAGTCACAACCAAGGCGGTGCGTCGGCCCATCTTGTCACCGACATGGCCGAACACGATTCCGCCGAGCGGGCGAGCGAAGAAACCGACGGCGTATGTCGCGAACGCCGCCGCAACGCCGGTCAGGCGGTCGGTTCCGGGTGGGAAGAAGATGTCACCGAACACCAGGGCGGCTGCCGTGGCATACACGTAGAAGTCGTACCACTCGATAGTTGTACCGACGAAGGCTGCAAATCCCGCCTTGCGGGCCTTCACGATCTGTTGCTCTCGGTTCATTACTTTGCCTCAGTGGTCGAAGTGCTCGACAATAGGTGGTTATGACCTGAATGTGCGAGTTCGCCGTCGATCCAGGTCTCTCGGACCTCGATCTGCGCAATCGCGTCGGCCGGAACCTCGAGGGGATCCGCGCCCAGAATGACGAAGTCGGCCCGCTTGCCGACCGAGATGCTGCCCAGCTCTGCTTCGCGGCCCAGCGCACGCGCACCGTTGAGGGTATGAGCCTGCAATGCCTGGTCGGCGGTGATGCGGAGTGCATCGGAGCCGAGCTGATGGCCCTGACGCGTCACACGAGTAACGGCTGCCTGAATTGCTTCGAGCGGCTTCGGCTCTGCGACGGGGGCGTCGGAGCTGATGGTCACGGGAACTTCGGCAGCGATGAACTCGCCGAGCGGGTTGAACCGCTCGCCCGGAGTGCCGATCGCAGCGGTCACGCCCTCACCCCAGTTGTAGTAGTGCTGTGGCTGGTTCACCGGGTAGACACCGGCCAGGTTCATCCTTGCGATCTGCTCGGCCGTCGGGAGTCCGCAATGCTCGATGCGGTGACGAGCGTCGGCGTCGGGGTGAGCCTTCTGCGCTGCTTCGATGGCGTCGAGCACCATGTCGATGGCGGTCGGTGACTGAGCGTGCGTGGCGGTCTGCAGACCCACCGAATGTGCCTTGGCAATCAGCTCCGAGTAGTCCGCCGGCTCGTGGTAGAGCTGCCCGGTGCGGCACGGGTCGCCCACGTAGCCGTCGGGGAAGTATGCGGTCCAGCCTCCGAGTGTGCCGTCGGCGTAGAACTTGATGCCGCCGAACGCGAGCCGCGAATTGCCGAAGGCTCCGTGCATTCCCGTGTCGATGACGTGATCGAGGAGGTGGCTGAGCATGTACATGCTGACGCGGGTCTTGAGCTGATCCTGCTCGGCCAGACGCAGGTACAT
>NZ_LVCT01000487.1:0-14780 GCF_001647205.1 Rhodococcus sp. EPR-134 | reverse complement strand
CTCTTCCGGCTCGTCCTCGAGATGGAAGTTGGGGCCGTGATGGCCGACCTTCACTCCGTTGACGCCGGTGAGAATGTTGCACGCGGCGTCGGAGAGCTCACCGGTGAGTTCGCCGTCTTCATCTCGGAAGAACTCGCCACCGGCCGGATTCTCGGTGCTCGCGTCGATACCGTGCTTGTCGAAAGTGAAGGAGTTGACGACGCCGCCGTGACCGCTCGCGTTCATGAGGTAGACCTCGCGATCGGTGGCCACCTGATCGAGCTCTTCCTTGAGCGGGTGACGCCCTTCGATCAGGTTGCGGTGCTCGTAGCCGTATCCGCGAATCGGGACGCCCGCAGGTGCTGTGAGCGCCGCTTCCTGAAGTAGCGCAATGATTCCGGGGATGGAATGTGCCTTCTCCGGCCCACAGTCCACCCAGCTGAGCATCTGCCCGTACATCAACGGGTGTGCATGTGGATCGACGAAGCCGGGGACGACGGTGGCGCCGTCGAGTTCGACCACCGCGGTTGTGCGAGTGCTCAGCCGACGCGCCTCGGTGCGGCATTCCTCGAGCGTTCCCACCGCTGCAAAGCGGTTTCCGAACACCAGGAACGCTTCGGCTCCCACCGTGCTGTCGTCAACGGTGTGGATCTTGGCGCCGGTGAAGATCGTGCCGGTGGCGTCGAGAGGCGAGGCTTCGTGCGTGTGCAACTTGCGCATGGTGGTCCTTCGTCGAGATGGTGGTGCAGGTCACTGCGTGTTGAGCGAAAACTACGCCCTGACCTGGAGCTATGCAATGCATCAAAGTTTCAGACCAGGCGGTATACAACTTTTTTGTATGAGTTCTTGAGCATTTCTGCACTTATCCACATCATCCATGGCCACATGCGACTGTTCTAATAGGAAGCTCATACAGAAAAATCTCTGGAAAAGTTGGGGCAACCATGACGGTCGATCTCGATTCCAAGCTCATTGCCGCACTTCAGCGCAACGGGCGAGCGACGTACTGCGAACTGTCCGTGGCGGTCGACGCCCCACGAGCGGCGGTGTCCACCAGAGTGCAGGCGCTACTCGACTCGGGAACGGTGTCCGTAGTGGCCGTCGCGCACCCCGAACTTCTCGGGCTGAAGGCGCTTGCAAACGTCTCGATCGCAGTGTCCGGACCGATGACCCCGGTGCTGGACGCGTTGATCGCATCCGAGGCCGCCGTCTACATCTCGGCAGTCAGCGGGCAGTACAACGTGATTGCGGAACTTCGGGTGCCCAGTCACGACGATCTGTACCGTGCCATCGCCGAACTCCGCTCACAACGTGGCGTTCGATCCGTGAGCACGCTGGTCTACGTCGACGTCATCAAGGGAATCTTCATGCCCGAGACCGCTTTACAAGCCGATATCCGACTCGACTCGACAGATGTCGCGTTGATCGAACTGCTCGAGCGCAACGGGCGAATGCCCTTTCTCGAGCTGGCCGAACACACCGGACTGTCGCCGAGCGCCGTGCGCAACCGGGTCAATCATCTGATCGCGAGCACGGCACTGCGCGTCGGCGCTGTCGTCAAGCGGCGAGGTGGTGGCCGAACGCTGGCGATGGGCATCGGCGTCAATCTGGGCTCACGGGACGACAACGCGGTATCGGAGATCGAGTCGCTGCCCGGAATCGAATTCCTCGCCCGGACCCTCGGACGATACGACGTGATCGCGACGGTTGCCGCCAACTCCTCGAGCGACCTGCATGCGCTGTCCGAACGAATCCGCGGGATCGACGGTGTCAGCGGCTTGGAATCTTGGGCACATCTCGAGGTATTCAAGGAGCACTACGCCCGCAGCCTGGACGTACGCGGGTAATTTCCGAGTCATTGACCCACTTGGTCGGGCACGCTAACCTCGATCAAGTCATTGACCCACTTATCCGAGGTGACATACATGGCCGATTCCGGACGCAAGGTAGACATCGTCGCCGCGGCGATCGAGGAGGCGATCTCGACCGGTCGATGGCCCGTCGGATCAAAACTCCCGCCGGAGACCGCATTGGTCGAAGAATTGGGAGTCGCCCGAAACACCATGCGCGAAGCGGTACGGGCGCTTGCCCACGCCGGAGTTCTGTCCGTTCGTCACGGTGGCGGCGTGTACGTCATGGCGGCGTCGCCGGTCGAAGGACTACTCGGGCGCAGGCTCGCCATAGGTGACGTTCTCGACGTACTGAGCCTGCGACGCGGACTCGAGGTCGAAGCCGCGCGACTTGCAGCGCAGCGCCACACCCCCGAAGATCTCGCGCGGATACATGCAGCCTGGAATGCCCACCCCGGTCACGTCGGCGGCTTCACTGTCGAAGCCGGCATGGCCTTGCACCTTTCGATCGTCGAGGCGTCCCACAATTCCGCACTGATCGACGTCTACCGGGGAGTCCTTGCCGCCGTGACGGATTCGCTGTCCGCCGTCAGTGTCGGTCCAGGTTTCCACGTCGACGAGCACCGACCCTTGATCGCTGCCATCGAGGAACGCAACCCCGGCGAAGCAGCGCGTGCGGCAGGCGCAGCGCTCGATACGGTCATCGACGCAGTCGAAAGGAGCTTGTCGTGAATCGGGGAAACTGGAACGGTGCGGCATATTCCCCTCTTGCCGAACAACTCTCACCTGCATCGACAGAGGCGCTGCGCTCGATCGGGCACGTGAGCACGGCGTACGACGTCTGCGCCGGAACGGGGAACTTTACGCTCCCGGCGGCCCAGTCCGGGATCGCGGTCCACGCACTCGACCTCTCCGCCAGCCAGCTGGAGGTCGCGCGCGAACGCTGGATTCCTCGCCCCGGAACTACCGAACCCACTTTCACGATCGGCGATGCACAGTCTCTGCCGTGGTCGGATTCGAGCGCCGACGCCTGTGTCAGCATCTTCGGGATCATCTTCTGTCCCAACCCTGCGATCGCCCTCGCAGAGATGATGCGGGTGACCCGCCCGGGTGGAAGCATTTGTGTCGCAACGTGGTCGGAGAACGGGTGGGCAGCAGCACTCCGAAGGGAGGCCGCCTCTGCGTGGAATGGCATCACACCACTACCGACGACATGGTCGAGCCCGAGCGAATTCGAGAAGGCAGCAGCTGGATTGGAGTCGGTGAGCTCGGCCTCGCACCTGCTCGAGTGGCAACTACCAGCCGGTTCGGATCCCGTCGAGGAACTGTGCGACCAGGCGCCGGCGTTGAAGAACTTTCGCGAGGCGGTTCGAGGCGCAGGGAATTGGGCTTCGATGTCAGCGCACCTCCGCTCGACGCTCGCACCCTGTCTCAGGTCGAGCGCGGCCGGCCCCGTCGCCACCAGCGAATACGTCCTCCACACGGGCACTGTCCCGAACTCTGACACCGCGCTCTTACGAACGCGCGGGTAACCCTCTTTGCCGGATACGGTCTCTTCACCGTCCACCGAACCGAAGAGGCCCGCTTGATGTCTGAATCGAACTCCCTACCTGAATTGAAGCAAGCATCGCAGCAAGCATCGAAACAAACCTTGTCCATGTCCGTCCTCATGACGCCGGACATGTCAAACTTCTCGGGCAACGTGCACGGCGGAACGATTCTGAAGTTTCTCGACCAGGTTGCCTATGCGTGCGCGAGTCGATATGCCCAGACCTACGTCGTGACTCTGTCGGTGGATCGTGTGGTGTTCCGCGAACCGGTGCATGTCGGCGAACTCGTCACGTTCAGCGCTTCCGTCAATTACACCGGGCGCACCTCGATGGAAATCGGAATTCGAGTCGAAACCGAAGACATTCTTCTCGGAAAATCTCGACACACCAATAGTTGCTATTTCACGATGGTGGCGATGGGAAGCGACGGGAAACCGGCTGAGGTACCCCAACTCCGGCCGACCGGAACAATCGCGAGGCAGCGATTCGAGGCCGGGCGTCGGCGTCGTGAACTGCGCAGAGAGAACGAGCTTCGTGAACAGTCCATCCGGGCCGCAGTTCGGGACTTAACGCCCGAACACGATGACTGAATCCAGTCATATTTAAGTTATAACCTTATGCATTAAGCTGATCGAGTGACTTCGAAGGCACGGGAAAAGTATGACGTTGTGATTGTCGGCGCGAGCATCGCGGGATGCGCGGCCGCAATCATGTACGCCCAGCAAGGTCTGCGGATAGCGCTTCTCGACGCTCGCTCCGACATCCGGGCGCACAAAGTCCTGTGCACTCACCACCTGCAACCGTGCGGTGCCCCGATCTTGCAACGACTCGGCGCCACGGAAAAACTGCTCGCCCTGGGAATGGTGGAAACCATTCCGACATTCTGGACCCCTTGGGGAGTGATCACCCCTGACGCGGCAGAGAACTCACCGCCACCTGGGTTCAACGTCCGAAGGGAAACTCTCGACCCCCTACTGCGCCAACTCGCGAACGACTACCCGAACGTCGACCTTCTTCTCGGGTATCGCGTTTCCGGACTGCTGACCGAGAACGGCACTACTGCAGGCGTCTACGGCACCGAACAGGGTTCGGTCTTCACTGTCGAAGCACGATTGACCGTCGGAGCGGACGGCAAGGATTCGACCGTCGCACGATCCGCTCGTTGCGACTCCGTGACTGCATCCAACGGGCGTTTCAGCTATTTCGCCCAACTCTCCGGACTTGAACGACCCGGCGGAGAAACGTCATTGTCGTGGTTCATGGATCCCGACGTCGCCTATCTGCTCCCCAACGACGGCGGAATCAGCGTGCTGGTGGTCTTCCCTGCCCTCGACAAGCTCGGCTCGTTCGCTGACGACCTGTCTACTGCTTTCCTCGAGTACGCCAACGCATTACCCGGCGCTCCGCTTGTTCGGCGAGAGCACATCGTCGGGAAGATCGTTGGTACCAAACACTTCTCCACAACCCTCACCGAACCCGTAGGTAACGGGTTCGCACTCATCGGCGACGCTGCGGCAACCAACGACCCGTTGTGGGGTATCGGATGCTCGTGGGCACTCGAGACCGCTCAGATGCTGGTCGATGCGACCGCGCACATGCTGACGGAGACGCCGGCAGACACACTCGACTCACATCGGAACGTGACCGCTGCATTGACCGAATACCGTAGCGCCAGAGCAAGTATGACGAATCACATCGACTACATGAGCGGTTACGCCGGTGGGCGAAAGTTCACCGCGATCGAACGTCTGCTCATCTCCGCGGCCACCCACGACCACGACGAAGCCCGAAGGTTCTACTTGTTCGGTTCCCGGTTGATACCGGCCGAACAGTATCTCTCGACTCGCTCGGTCGCGCGGGCAGCACAAAAACATCTCAGGCACCGTCTGCGTCGTAGATCTGTGGCCGGGACGTAATCTGACAAGCGTTTTTTCGGCGCCGGCAACGGGGAACCCTCCGATCGCAACCGAGCCGGAGGAGCGACCATGCGTGCACACATCGCCATTCCGAGTGAATCGACTTGTCACAGGTACGTAGTCGCCGTCGCCAGCTCCACCTTCGCCGAATCGGTCATCTGGTGCGACGGCCCCGCGTTCGACGCAGTACTCGTTCTGGGCAGCGAGATTCCGCAGCACAGTGGCCACCGAGCCGTACTCGCCTGGAATCACTACTTCGGGTGGGCGCTCGGCGTGGAAACCACACCGGATGCGTCGTTCGCCGTTGTCGAATGCCTCGGTATCGGGAGAATGCCGGATCCTGAACTGTGCGCCGACCGCGCTGTCGAGTTGATTGCCCAGGCGGGTAGTTAAGGAACTCGTCGCGCGGCGCACAATCCGGCGGGCATAAGATCGAGCGCGAGTTTCGCACGCCCGACGAAAGAGAGCCCGACATGGACCCGCTGAACAGGCCTGCCGGTCAGCTGGCTCTCGAGAACGAACCGGACGGCAGGGCGACTTTGCGGGCGCGTCAGACGCCGCGCAGTGAGCGTCGCAAGATCGGGAAAGGCCTGCGCAAGCGAGTGGCGCGATCGTCGCTCGGCGACTGGACGCCCCCATCCGATCGACGTGACCCGGTCGATCAGGTCAACACGGCACACGAGGGAAGACTCGACTGGTTGGTTCCGATCCGTGTGGGGCGAATGGTCGCTTCGCCATACGGATTCCTGCGCGGTACCGCCGGATTGATGGCGGAGGACATGGCGCAGCTGCCGTCCACCGGCATCACTCCCGTCATCTGTGGAGATGCGCACGTCGGAAACTTCGGGTTCTACGGATCTCCGGAACGCGAACTTGTCATAGACCTCAACGATTTCGACGAAGCACATCCCGGCCCCTGGGAATGGGATCTACGAAGGCTGGCTGCGAGCATCTGGGTGGCCGGTCGACAGAACGGTCTCACCGAAGCTCAATGCGAAACAGCAACAACCTCGTGTGTGTCCGCGTATCGCCTCCACTTGGCGAAGCTCTCCGAGCGTCCGCTGTTCGATCGCTCCTTCGACCGGGTCGATCTCGACGGACTCACCGACCACGTCACCGATCCTGGGTTGCTGGCCGAGATCAGGCGCGCCGCGGAGCGCGCCCGGCGGCGTACGAGTGACCATGCGGTGCCGCGGTTCACCGTCGAGGATCACGGACGGCGCCAGTTGGTCGAGAACCCGCCGCTCACAACACGACTCACGCCGCAGGACACCGACTTCCTCCTGGAGGGTCTGGACGAGTATCTCGAAACCCTTGCACCACACTGGCGCCGAGTCGTCTCGGGATACAACGTCATCGACGTCGCGCACCGGGTTGTCGGAGTCGGGAGTGTCGCTCTGCGCGCCTATGTGGCCCTGTGCGAAGGGAGCATCCCGGACGACGTCATCTTCTTGCAGCTCAAGCAGGCTCGCCGATCCGTCGTTGCACCCTTCGTGCACGGTGACTCGGCCTGGCACGACCATCAAGGACGACGCGTCGCGGAATACCAGCAGGCTCTCCAGACAGTCAGCGATCCACTGCTCGGGTGGTGCACCGTGGACGACCGCCAGTACTACGTCCGTCAGTTCCGGAACATGAAAGGTTCTGTGGACCTGAACAATATCGATGCAGCGGCCTTGACCGACTATGTCGCGATCTGCGGTCGCCTACTGGCCAAGGGGCATGCACGAACCAGTGGCGCGTCACTGATTTCCGGTTACCTGGGAACCTCGGACGCGGTCGATACCGCCCTCACCCGGTTTGCTCGGCTCTACGCCGATCAAACCGAACGTGACCACTACGCTCTGTGCCGGGCGGTATCGGCCGGTACGATCGCCGCGGAGCCGGGAATCTGATCCCTCACGCCGCGACGATCCTGCCCTGCTCGAACTTCACTCCTCCCCAGATTCCGGTCTGGCCAGTGGCAGAGGCGAATTCGCGACACGATTCCGCAATCGGGCACCTGTTGCACACGTCGGTCGCGTAGTCGTATCCCTCGGACGGAAAGGGAAACCACCGGTCCGGCTCGGGGTCTCCTCGGCATTCCGCCTGCCACCACGTCCGGTCGTCCGAGATCGGCAAAAGCTCAGCCAAATTGGAGATTTCGTCAGCGCACATCACTGGCTCCCTTCGACTGTCACGTCCGACTCAATTCACGCCAGATCTCCTGCTGCACTTTCTCGATGCGCCGAGGTGCCTTCGGCTCCCACAGCAGCCGCATACCGGCCTCGGTCGGAGTGCGATCCGCCTTGCGCTGATTGCAGGAACTGCAGCACGCCACCAGATTTCCCCACGTGTTGGGCCCGTTACGGCTCCGCGGCTGGACATGGTCGATGGTCGTTGCCCGGGCGGCGCAGTACGCACATTGACGACCGTCCCGGTCGAAGACACCGGCAAAAGTGGCCCGACTGGAATCGGTGACCGTCACCCGGTGAGCAACGTACACGTACTCGGCGAGCAGGATCGTCCTCGGAAGTGGGATTTCGACGTGCTTGGAGCGCACCGGAAATATCGGGGTCACGTCTTCGGTGGACTGCGCGGAGCCGGTGGCGATCAGGACGACCGCACGATCGGCGCTCACTTCCCCGAGGTACTCGTACGTAGCGTTGAGTACCCGGACGGGGCGGTTCATCCAACTGTGAGCAAGTGCGCGGTTCGGGTTCCGCATGAGAGTTCTCAGTTCGTGTCGAGGAGTGAAACTCCTGGACACGAAGACGGGTCAGGAGCAAATGCAAGAAATGGGGAACGGCATATATCCAGCGCCGCTCTGTTCCCCGAATGCGGGATGGGAAATACCGCGGGGTGAGTGCCCGCGCAGGTGCAACGCTTGCTTCCAGTCGCGCATGCCTGTCCCCTTCCACTTCTTGTTCTCGTCACCGGCTATTGCCGACGCTCATCATCACACGGAAGGCATCCTCAGCGATATCGATTTATCAGGCCGGAAGAGCCGTCCTGGAAATACCGCGGTTTGACGCCGGAACACGCGGCTTGATCGAATGAGCCATGACTTCGTCGTACATCGACCTACGCTCGGACACCGTCACCAAGCCTGATGCGGAGATGCGGAAGGCGATGGCCGACGCCGAGGTCGGTGACGACGTCCTCGATCACGACCCGACCATGGCGGCGCTCGAGGAAGAGGTGGCGCACACTCTGGGTTTACCGGCGGCACTGTGGGTGCCGAGCGGATCGATGGGCAACCTGATTGCGCTGATGCTGCACCTTCACCGCGGCGATCAGTTCCTGGCACCGGAACACTCTCACGTCTTGGGCTCCGAATTGGGCACCGCTGCCTGGCTCGCCCAGGGAATGCCGATGGCGTTGCCGCACGACGGCGGACCCGGACGTCCCACCCCCGAGACTGTTGTGAAGGCGGCGGGCTCCCCCGGCCCGTACTTCGCGTTGAACACCACGCTGCTCTGTCTCGAGAATACTCATAACTTCGCCGGCGGTGCCGTCATGAATCAGACCGAATGGACGAAGCTGGTCGACGCAGCGCGATCACGCGGCTTGAAGATTCACCTCGACGGCGCCCGTCTCTGGAATGCCGCTGCTGCACTCGATGTTTCGCCCACCGAATTGACTTCCGGCGCCGATACCGTTCAGGTGTGCCTGAGTAAGGGACTCGGTGCGCCGGTCGGCTCGATACTCGCCGCATCACCCGAATTGATCACCGAAGCCCGAAGGATCCGCAAGATGCTCGGCGGCGGCGTTCGTCAGGGCGGAGTGCTGGCCGCAGCCGGCATCGTCGCGTTGCGCTCACAAGCTCGCCTCTCCGACGATCACGACAACGCGCAGCGCCTCGCGTCGGGGCTTCGTGAACGCGGTTGGGCCGTCGACGAACCTGCCACCAACATCGTTCTGGCCGCGACAGCTGATCCGTCGGTCACCGTTGCTCAGCTCGCCGCTGTCGATGTCGGCGCGGTCACCGTTGCCGGGAAGGTTCGGTTCGTGACACATCGCGACGTGAGCACTGCCGACATCGACGCGGTTCTGTCCAGAGTAACCTTCTGAACTACGCCACCAGGGGTTGAACCTCCTGCGCGACAAAGCGAATGAACTCGCGGACATCCGGCTCGTCAACAGTCGGTTGGAGTACCACGGTGGTTGCACCTGCTGCAACCCATCGCCGTGTTGCTGCCGCGACTTCGGCCGCGTTGCCCACGGCAATCGCATCCTCCGGCGACTCGCTACCGGACGCTGCGGCCTCGGCAAGGGCGCGCTCACGACCGCCGGAACCGAAAGCACAGATGACGTAGACGACGACCTCGTGATCCGACGCCCCGATGTGAGCGATCGCCCGACGCACGCCGTCCGGGGTCGTCCCACCCGAGAGCACGGTGCCCTGCGCCAACTCGCCACTGAGCGCCAAAGTCTTTGGCCCCGTGGCGCCGACGAGCAACTGCGGCACCGTCTCCGGTGGCCACGCCAGCGTGACGTCCGTGAGATTCACGTATCGACCGGACACCGTCACCGACTCACCGCCCAGTAGCCGCTCGACTGCTCCGAACTGCTCCCGCAGGAGGGTCAACGGCGATTCGGCTTTGGCCCCGATCTGCCGCATCCAACTCTGAACGCCGTGACCGAAGCCAACCCGTAGTCGATCCGGATGAACTCTGGCCAGCGCTGAAATCTCCATCGCCGTGATCGCGGTGTTGCGCATCGGGGTCGGCAGCACACCGATCGCCACACCCACGCGATCGGTCTCAGCCAATACAGTTGCAGCAGTGGCTATTCCTCCGCCGAAGAAGCAGTCTTCCCACAACCAGACCTCGTCGATACCGACTTCGTCTGCATACCTGGCATGTCGAACCAGATCTTCCGGAGATTGCTCCGGGCGCACGACGACGGCAATCCGTGCGGCGCTCATGCCGTCACCAGAAACGCGGCGATCTCGTCGGCGGTTCGACGGCCCTGTTCGCGGCCGAGTTCGGCTGCGGGGCGCCTGGTTGTCGGTGAAAGCGAGTTCGTTCCGATCGCTTCGACGACGGCGTCGTCGGCGAAGACAGGCAGCACGGGCAAGGGCGTCATCACGTCGATTTCCTCTCGTAGACTGCCGCCCAGAAGATTCGGGGCGGGGTCGGCTGCGGGTGAAAGAACCACGACCACATCGCAGTCGGCAGCCAGATGAACATTCGAGCCACTCGCCATTCCGCCGTCCATGTACCGCTCGCCCTCGATCACGACTACCGGCCACACCCCTGGTACGGCGCAACTTGCTCCGACTGCGTCGATCAGTTCTACGCCGTCAGCGTTGCCGAACACCCTCAACTCACCGGTCTGTGCGTTGATCGCCGGGATGCGCAACTCCCGGTCGGGCCACAACCGATTGGGCAGCCTCGCCTCGATGACCGCGCGACGCACGGCAGGTTCGACGGTATCGGCTCTCATCGCTGCTTCGCCGAGCAAACGGAGCTGCTCGGCCCGGTCCTGCGATCCTGCGATCGCGTCGACGAACATCTGACCGAGTACCTCGACATCGACCTTCGGGTCGAGCTCCCCGGTGGCCTCCGCTGTTTGTGCGTCGAAAAGCTCTTGCAGTGTCACGCCGCTCGCTATCTGAGCGCTCACCGTGGAACCTGCGGAAGTGCCGATCAACACGTCCGCCGTCAGCAGCGCAGCGGCAGTGTCCGGTGATTTGTCCTGAAGGCCCAACAGAAAACCTGTTTCCCAGGCGATTCCCGCAACGCCGCCACCGGCAAGTACCAACCCCAATTTCACGCCGTCCACCTCTCGTCGATCGTGATCCGTGCCCGAAGTCGACGTTAGACCTACTCTGAAGTGATGTTCATGCGCAGCGCAAAGACATTTGTTCCCGACGCACTCCGTGGGTTGATCGCATCCACCGACGACATCGCGTGGAATCCCGACCCTGGGTACCTCACACGCGCAAGGCCACTTCCCCGCGGACGGGTCGCGCTCGTCTCCGGCGGCGGTTCAGGCCACGAACCCATGCACGCCGGATTCATCGGCGAAGGAATGCTCACAGCCGTCTGCCCCGGATTGGTCTTCAGCTCACCCAATGCACTTCAGATCCACGAGGGATCCAAGGCTGCCGACGCCGGCGGCGGCGTCCTTCACATCGTGAAGAACTACACCGGCGACGTGATGAACTTCGGTATCGCCCGAGAGTTGCTACGCGAGGACAAGATCGATACGGACGTCGTCCTGGTCGACGACGACGTCGCGACCGAACGCGCAGACGGCAGTGGCCCGGGGCGACGCGGTACTGCGGCAACCATCGTGGTGGAGAAGGTCTGCGGCGCATCCGCCGCCCGCGGCGACGACCTGGCCGAGGTGACCCGGGTCGGACAACACGTCGCGCACTCCGCTCGGAGCATGGCCGTCGCCCTTCGCCCATGCACTTTGCCGGGGGCTGACGAGCCGTCGTTCGACTTGCCGGCGGGTCAGATGGAACTCGGTATCGGCATCCACGGCGAACGCGGCACAGAACGCGTGGACGCCCTGCCCGCACCGGAATTGGTGCGGCGGCTGACGGACCCGATCATCAAGTCCCTGAGTCTCGCCGAAGGCGACCGCGTCATCGCCGTCGTCAACGGTCTCGGCGCCACCCACCCGCTGGAGTTGCAACTTCTGTTCGCCGAACTCGGAGATTATCTGGACGAACAGGGAATTCACATCGAGCGGACACTGATCGGAACCTTCGTCACTGCATTGAACATGGCAGGCGCGTCCATCACCCTTGTTCGCACAGACAAAGAAATCCTCGAATTATGGGACGCACCAACAAAAGCGCCCGCCTGGCCGAATGCTATAGCGCGTGAGTACACCGGCATGGGCACGCGCGAATCTTTCGGTCCCACATTCACACCCGACACCTCACGCACCGCCGAAAGCAGCTTCGTCGGAAGCTGGATTGCGGACTGGGCCGAGAAGGTACTGGATCAGGAACCGGCACTGACCGATCTCGACCGACGAGCGGGCGACGGCGATTTCGGGACCAACATGGTGGCCGCACTGGATCAACTCGACATCTCGGCGATCCGTGACACGTACTCCACCGCAACGATATTCGATGCAGTCTCACAGGCGTACCTCGGCCACGCCGGTGGCACCTCCGGCGCATTGTTCGGCATCTGGTTCCGGCATTTCTTCCGCGTTGCCGCAGACTCGGCGGACTCCGAACTCGACCTCGGCGCGATCGCGGCTGCAGCGCGAGCGGGACTCGACAACATCACCTCGCTCGGCGGCGCACGCGTCGGCGACAAGACGATGGTCGACGCGATAGTTCCGGCGGTCGAGTCGTTGGAGCAATCCGTGAGCTCGGAAGCCGATCGAGATGCTGCGCTGGCGAGCGCAGCGGAAGCCGCAGCGGCCGGGGCGGAGTCGACCGAAACCATGCTCGCGAACCGCGGACGTGCAAGTTATGTGGGCGAAGCCGCTCGCGGAGTAGTCGATCCGGGAGCGCTACTCATAGCGTGGTTCTTCGCCAGTGCAGTGGGTCACTAGCGAGCACTTCGGGGCTGTGACTAATCTGGCAGCCACAGCACATCGTTTGTGACGGCCCGTGGGCAAAAGCACCGGTCTCACACACCACACAGGAGCAGCCCATGCTGAGCACCATGCAAGACGCCCCCCTCTCCATTGCTCAACTTCTCCGCCACGGTGCCTCCGTTCACGGCGCTTCCGAGGTTGTCACGTGGACCGAGTCCGGCCCGCGCCGTGTGTCCTACGCTGACGTCGGCAAGCGCTGTGCTCAGCTTGCGCACGCCCTGCGCGGGCTCGGCGTCGAGGGCGACGAGCGAGTCGCCACGTTCATGTGGAACAACTCCGAGCACCTCGAGGCGTACCTGGCGATCCCCTCGATGGGCGCTGTGCTCCACACCCTGAACATTCGTCTGTTCCCCGAGCAGTTGATCCATGTCGCCAATCACGCCGAGGACCGCGTGATCATCGTCGACCCGTCCCTGATTCCGCTTCTCTCTCCGCAGCTTCCGTCGCTGACCACCGTCAAACACATCGTCGTCACCGGCTCCTCCACTGCAGGACTCGAAGCTCCCGAGGGAGTGCAGGTTCACACCTACGAGGGCTTGATCGCCGATCAGCCCACCGAGTTCGACTGGCCCGAGGTCGACGAACTGAGCGCTGCCGCAATGTGTTACACGTCCGGCACCACGGGTGACCCCAAGGGCGTCGTCTACTCCCACCGTTCGATCTACCTGCACTCCATGCAGGTCTGCATGAGCGACGGCCCCAACCTCGCGCAGGGCGATCGTGCACTCGCCGTGGTGCCTCAGTTCCACGCCATGTCGTGGGGACTTCCCTACGCCGCATTCATGATCGGTGCTTCGCTGATCATGCCCGACCGCTTCCTCCAGCCTGCCCCGTTGGCTGCGATCATCGCCAGCGAGAAGCCGACGTTCGCCGCAGCCGTCCCCACCATCTGGCAGGGCCTGCACCTCTACCTCGAGCAGAACCCGCAGGACATCTCCTCGATGCGCGAGGTTCTGATCGGTGGGTCCGCGGTACCGCCGGCCCTCATGCACGCATTCGAAGCCGATCACAACGTCTCCGTCCTGCATGCCTGGGGCATGACCGAAACCTCCCCGCTCGGATCCGTCGCCCGCCCGCCGGCCGGCGTCACCGGCGACGCAATGTGGAAGTACCGCTACTCCCAGGGGCGATTCCCGGCATCCGTCGAGGCACGTCTCATCGACGACGACGGCAAAGTTGTTGCACACGACGGCGTTTCCGTCGGCGAGCTCGAAGTGCGCGGCCCCTGGATCACCGGGTCGTACTACGGCGTCGATGCGGAAGACAAGTTCAACGACGGCTGGCTCAAGACCGGCGACGTCGGATCCATCACGGCCGACGGCTTCCTGAGCCTGTCCGACCGCTCCAAGGACATCATCAAGTCCGGCGGCGAATGGATCTCCTCGGTCGACCTCGAGAACGCCGTCATGGGTCACCCTGACGTCACCGAAGCTGCCGTCATCGGCGTGCCGGACGAGAAGTGGGACGAGCGCCCGTTGGTTGCGGTTGTTCTTCGCGCTGGTTCCGAAACCACCATGTCCGAACTGCAACAGTACCTTTCGGACAAGGTTGCCAAGTGGCAGCTGCCCGAGAACTGGGCCGTGGTCCAGGAAGTCCCGAAGACGAGCGTCGGCAAGTTCGACAAGAAACGCCTTCGCGCCGACTACCACGAGGGCGGACTCGAAGTTACGCGACTCTGACACCGAGTGAATGCCGAAGTATGAATACTGAAGGTGGGCAACAGGTTTTCGACCTGTTGCCCACCTTCGTTCACGAGCGATGCACTTTACGGCCGATAGCCGACCGTGTGAAAAGCGATATCGACGTACTTCTCCGCCAATTGCGACGGTGACATCGGACCGCCGGTCTGGAACCAACGCGGCAGTGACTGCGCCATACCGAGTATTGCCCGGACGGTCTCTTCGGTATCGGTGACCGCGAAATCTCCCGAT
>NZ_LVCT01000486.1:0-4170 GCF_001647205.1 Rhodococcus sp. EPR-134 | reverse complement strand
CTCGGTGTCCAACGCAGCATGCCGCGACCGGTGGGTCATATAGAGAACAATCGCCTCCACCACCAAGGCGAAGCGTCGTACCGGATTTTCGCCGGCCTCCGCTTCTGCCGCTTCGGTTCTGGTATTCAGCTCACTCATCGAGATCTCGAACAAAGCGACGAGAACTGCCTCTTTGTTCGCGTGGTGATAGTAGAGCGCGGGAACGGTTACCCCGACACGATTGGCAATCTGGCGCACCGTCGTGCCGTGGTAACCGTTCTCGTCGAACAGCTCGAGCGAAGCCGTCAGGATGTCGGTCATCACCAGCGGCGGGAAGGACCTCCAGTCCACTGCCACCGAGCTCACCGACTCCACCTCGCCAGTCATGTGATAGCCGAAATTACCGCGGTGCCATACGGATTGCACCGTCGAGGCGGATCGTCTCACCATTGAGCATGGGGTTGGAAACGATGTGCGCAGCAAGCGCGCCGTACTCGCTGGGATCACCCAGGCGAGAGGGGTGAGGCACCTGCTGACCCAACGACGCCTGGGCTGCTTCGGGCAGTCCAGCCAGCAACGGGGTCTTGAACAAGCCGGGTGCAATGGTGTTGACGCGGATCAGCAGCGACGCGAGGTCACGGGCGATGGGAAGCGTCATACCGACGACGCCGCCCTTCGACGCGGAGTACGCAGCCTGCCCGATCTGGCCGTCATACGCTGCGACCGAAGCGGTGTTGATGATGACGCCGCGTTCACCGTCGATCGGCTCGGTCTTCGAAATACGTTCCGCAGCAAGACGAAGGACGTTGAAGGTGCCGATCAGATTGACGTCGATGACCTTCTTGAACGCGTCGAGCGGGAAAGCGCCCTTCTTGCTGACCGTCTTGACTGCGTTGCCGATTCCGGCGCAGTTGACTGCCACGCGCAGGGGTCCGAGGGACTCGGCCACGTCGAGTGCCGCGGTGACCGCAGCCTCGTCGGTGACGTCTGCAGCCGCGAAGCGGACCCGGTCGCCAAGTTCCTTGGCGATGGCTTCACCGTTGGACGACGGAAGGTCGATAATGACGACGCTGGCACCGTCGGCAAGAAGGGCTTTGGTCGTAGCCAGGCCGAGGCCGGATGCTCCACCGGTGACGACGGCGACGCTGTCGTTGACGATCATGAGAGTTCCTTTCGAAAGGTTATGTGTTTCAGATGCGTTCGATGATTGTGGCGTTGGCCATGCCGGCGCCCTCGCACATGGTCTGCAATCCGTAGCGTCCGCCGGTGGCCTCGAGGTGGTTGACCATCGTGGTCAGCAGACGAGTACCCGAGGACCCCAGGGCATGGCCGAGTGCAATCGCGCCGCCCCACGGGTTGAGCTTTGCCGGGTCGGCGCCGAACTCGTGAGCCCAGGCGAGTGGAACGGGAGCAAATGCCTCGTTGACCTCGTAGGTGTCGATGTCGTCGATGCTCAGACCCGCGCGAGCGAGCACCTTGTGGGTGGCTGGGATGGGTGCGGTGAGCATGAAGATCGGGTCATCGCCCGCAACGGAGAAGGAATGGAAACGAGCTCGCGGCGTCAGCCCTAGCTTCGACGCCATTTCTTCGCTCATGATCAGTGCTGCGGACGCGCCGTCGGTGAGCGGCGACGAGTTACCGGGAGTGATCGACCACTGCGCCTCGGGGAAGCGCTGCGCGTACTTCTCCGAGTAGAACGACGGCTTCAAACCGGCGAGTCCCTCGGCGGTAGTAGACGCGCGAACCGTCTCGTCGACGATATGCGAGACGGTCTCACCGGCGGCGTTGGTCACCGAGAGCGGCAGAATCTCCTTGTCGAAGAGCCCCTTCGCCGCTGCCTCTGCTGCCCGCTGGTGGGACTGCGCGGAGAATGCGTCGAGAGCGTCGCGGTCAAGCTTCCACTTGGCGGCGATCAATTCTGCAGAGATTCCCTGGTTGACCAGGCCTTCGGGGTAGCGAGCCGCGACGCCCGGACCGGAAGCGTCCTTCCCCATCGTCGTGGTACCCATCGGGACACGACTCATGGATTCGACGCCTGCCGCGATCACGATGTCGTAGGCCCCGGCGATCACGCCCTGCGCCGCAAAGTGCGCAGCTTGCTGACTTGATCCGCACTGGCGATCAATCGTGGTGGCGGGTACCGACTCGGGGAACCCTGCCGACAGGACCGCGCTGCGGGTGATGTTGAGCGCCTGCTCACCGGCCTGGCCGACGCAACCGCCGATCACGTCGTCCACCAGGGCGGGGTCGAGGCCGTTTCGCGAGGTGATGGAACGCAGAACGTGGGCCATCAGTTCGACAGGGTGCGTCCCGGACAGTGCTCCGCCCGGCTTTCCCTTGCCGGACGCGATCCGGACTACATCGACGATCACTGCCTTGGTCATCTTCGTTCCCTTCGAGGACGTGCATTGCTGGGGCGGTCCGGCACCCGTGTTTCGTGGCGCCGGGTACCGGACCGAGATCGAGGGAGCACCCTGACTTAGCGCTCGCTAAAGAACTACCACCGACTTGATCCTCTCGTCAAGAGGGGGCCTCCGAACTCGAAACAAATGCGGCCGACTAAAAGCTGGGCGATCAGTGACCTCGCCTGGCCCACGCCATTCATTAGTACTTTCGAATGATAGGTTTTCAATCTTCGCCCGAAATGTCCGGAATCGGATAACCTTCCGCCACAAGCAATCCAAGCCACAGGGGATTCGGGGCGTGGCACCAATCGATGACAACCGCAGGGGGACTGACCGGGAGGTTTGGCGTGGACCTGCGATACGTTGCCTTCACGCGTGCCGACCCGCATTTCTACGACCGAATCAGAACGGTCACCCGACCAGATACATCAACTGACCAGCACTTTATCCCCGCGAAGTCGGTGGATTGGTCGCTCTGGCGGCGCGGTCCCCAAAGTGGACCGTGGAACTACTTCCAACCGCCCGACGGTCTGCTGCCAGAACAAGGATGGAAGATTCACTGCTCCGCTACCCGAGCCAACGCGCAGGAGCTGCTCGATACCGTTTCCGTGTATTGCGGTCACAATCATGTGCCGTTCAAATTTCTTCGGACGGCAGCAGACCTCATGTTGTCCAACAGCAAGCAGGCCAATCGAACTTCCAGCGGAAAATTCATCACGATCTATCCGGCGGATGGTGTTGCCACACAACGTGTCATCACCGAACTGGACAAGCTTGTCGCCGGTGCCGACGGGCCGTACATCCTCAGCGATGTGCGATGGAACCGGGGACCGCTCTACTTACGGTACGGCGCGTATCTGCCCATGCAGACCTACGATTCATTCGGCGATCGCGTCCCCGCAATTCGGCGTCCTGACGGATCGCTCGAACCCGATGTGCGCGGCACTTCCTTCAGAACTCCGGACTGGGTACAAATCCCGGACTTCGTTCGCGCGCAGCAAGACAAGCTGAAATCACATGACGAATTCCCCTATTCGATCAATGAAGCCCTGCACTTCAGCAACAGCGGGGGGATCTACTCCGCATTCGACGACGCCGGCATCGATCTGGTCATCAAAGAAGGCCGTCCCTTTACCGCCCCGGACGCAAACGGCCGGTACGCAATCGACCGCATCCGTAACGAGTACGACAAGTTGACTCACCTTGCCGACAACCCGTACACACCTTCTGCGATCAGCTTGTTCGAGCGCGAGGGACACCACTTCCTTGTCACCGAGCGCGCTGCCGGCACTCCCCTGAATCAGGAAGTTGCGCTCCGCCACCCACTGATACGCGCGGACCAGACACTCAGTTCCCGAACGGAATACAGAACCTGGGCACTCGACATTGCACAACAGTTGACTACCGCAGTCGAGAGCTTCCACAACGCCGGAATCGTTCATGCCGATCTTCACCCTGGCAACGTCATGTGCTCACCGTCCGGTATTCGGATCATCGACTTCGAGATGGCCCACAACATCGACGAGCATCCGCCCCGGTCCACCGGAGCCCCCGGATACACAGCACCTCGACAGTTGACAGGAATCGCGGCGGATCGATACTCGTTGGGCTGCATCGAGCTGGGACTCTTTGTTCCACTTACTACATTGTTCCCTCTCGATCGCAACAAGATTCCCGAACTCATCGACTATGCGGTGTCTCGATTCGATCTTCCCCGCGCCTTCGGTGCCTCGCTCTATTCGATGCTCGACGTACAGGCGCCGACGCCGAAGAATCGCCCGCATCG
>NZ_LVCT01000485.1:0-8782 GCF_001647205.1 Rhodococcus sp. EPR-134 | reverse complement strand
TGAACTCCCGCGCCGCGTGCGTCCGTCACGAACGATCCTTTCGCTGTGGCCTGATCGACCTGAGAATCGGACGCTAACACGGACCCAGCAGTCCGGCCATCCTTTCCATCAGATGGAAAGGAACCGAACGTGGACCTACAAAAGCCCAGATGAACAGACTTCCGATGTTGTCAAGATTTCCAATCTCCAGAAAACAAACGGGGGTAAAACGGACAGGCACCCAATAGCGTCATCGTCGTCAGTTCTGACGATTCAACGCCTGAAGGAGCCACATACATGTCCCGCTTCCGCCGACTGCCACGAGCTGCCGCTGCGCTCGCCATGATCCCGCTGGCCGGGTTGGCGGTGGCGTGTGGGTCTTCCGATTCCGACAGCGCCGCAGGCAATTCCAGCGCAGACTTCACGCTCAAGGTCTTCGATCCCGGAAACTCCGGTGCCATCGCCGTCGGCAAGCGTGACGGAACCTACGACGAGGCTCTGGCACCGCTGGGCGCAAAGATCGAATGGGTCAAGACCACACCGGGATTCAGCTCCAACCTCAAACTCTTCAACAGCGGTGAACTCGACATCCAAACCGGCGCATACAGTCCCGTCGTCGGCGCACTGTCCAAGGACGTGGGTGTCCGCATCTTCGCCACGTCCGACCCGTACAACAAGGACCAGGCCGGCATCATCGCCACACCGGAGTCCGGCATCAAGACCGTCGCAGATCTGGCCGGCAAACGCATTGCCGTCAACCCTGCAGGCAAGGGCGAGTACATCACGCTCAAGGCTCTGACACAGGCCGGAGTGCCGATCGATTCCGTCGAACGTGTTCCGCTGCAACAGGCTGACGCGGCGTCGGCGTTCTCCACCGGGCAGGTCGACGCGTGGGCATCGTTCCTGATTCCGTATCAGGAGGCCAAGGCCAAGGGCGCGGTCGAGATCGCAACCGAGGCGAGCATCGACTCCGTGGACAGCACCATCATCGCCGGCCGCACCGTAGTACTCGAAGCGCATCCCGAGGTGGTCCAGAAGTTCCTCGAGGTCACCCAGGAACTCACCGCGAAGCAGCAGGCCGACCCGGCAGCATTCGAGAACGTCTTCGAACAGACCGGTCCGCGCGCACTCTCCGGACAGCGACTCGACGACGCGATCACCCTGGGCGGCCAGATCACAAACTTCCGCTACCCGACTGCAGCCGACGCTACCGACCTCGAATCGATCTCCACGTTGTTCGCCGACAACAAGGTGATCCAGCAGCCGATCAAGGGCAGTGACGTGATCTTCGACCTCCAGGGTGCTGTGGCAGGTTCGGCAGCGGCAGCGCCCACCACCGAGGGGAAGTGACCCGATGGTGACGCTGACCCGGCCCGCACGAACTGCGTCGCCGTCAGTGGAGCATCCGCAACTCGAAACGCCCCGCTACCGCCGCAATCGCAGCAGGCCCAAGTGGGTCTCGATCCCACTCCGCTTCCTCGTGCCCGCGCTGCTGGTTGCCGGATGGTGGATCGGATCCGCTACCGGACTGATCCGCGAAGAGATCCTGGCCGGACCTCCGGCGGTGTGGACGGCATTCGCCGAGCTGTACCAGTCGGGTCAGTTGGTCGACTTCGGTCTCGCGTCGCTTCAACGTGCCGCACTCGGTGTTTCGGTCGGTGTGATCGTCGGATTGGTGCTCGGGGTTCTGTCCGGTCTCTCCTCGCTCGGCGAAGAACTGATCGACTCGACCATGCAGATCAACCGCGCGGTTCCGTTCCTCGCGCTCGTTCCGTTGTTCATCGCCTGGTTCGGTATCGACGAAACCTTCAAGGTAGTCCTGATCGCCGTCGCGACCGTCGCCCCCATGTACGCGTACACCTACCTGGGAGTGCGCGGAGTCGATCGCAAGATGGTGGAAGCGGCACAAGGTTTCGGCTTGACGGGTTGGCGACTGGTGTTCGGAGCGATTCTTCCGACCGCCCTCCCCGGTGTTCTGATGGGGCTTCGAATCTGCCTGTCGCTCAGCATCACCGGATTGATCGCCGCCGAGCAGGTCGGCACACGTGAGGGCATCGGATATCTGGTCACCCTGGCGCAGGAATACAACCGCACCGACTACATGGTTCTGTGCATCGTCATGTACGCGGCACTGGGACTCATCTTCGACGCAATCGTCAGACTGATCGAGCGGTACTCCATGCCGTGGCGGAGATTGTCGGTGGCGCGATGACGAATACAACCATCGGCTCGCTGCCATCCACCGAAGCACCTCTGCCGCCGTTGGCGGCCCGTGAGCGGACCGGCACCACCGCGGCCGAGCGACGTGCCGGATCACCGGTAGCGGTCTCGCTCACCGGAGTGCGTAAGTCGTTCGGTGACAAGACTGTTCTAGGTGGTATCGACCTCGAGATCACGCGCGGCGAGTTCGTCGTTCTCCTCGGCCCCAGCGGCACCGGCAAGACGACCCTGCTGCGAGTGCTCTCCGGTTTGGAAGCACCGGACAGCGGTGATGTGCTGGTCCCACGCGACCGCACGGTCGTCTACCAGGAACCGCGATTGATACCGTCGAAGCGAGTTCTGGCCAATGTCACAGTCGGACAGAAACGGTCACGTCAGGTGACCGACAATGCACGCAACGCACTCGCCGAGGTCAACCTCGCGGACAAGCACCGCGCCTGGCCGGCCACCCTCTCCGGCGGCGAGGCCCAACGCGTCGCATTGGCGCGCGCTCTCGTCCGTGAACCTGAACTGCTGCTACTCGACGAACCGTTCGCAGCCCTCGACGCTCTGACACGGCTCCAAATGCAAGACCTGGTAGGCGATCTGGTCGCCCGCCACCGTCCGGCAGTACTGCTCGTCACGCACGACGTCGACGAAGCCGTACGACTTGCCGACCGTGTGCTCATCCTCGACAAGGGCGGGTTTGCCGTGGATGTCGACATCGACCTGCCACGCCCCCGCGATCGGAACGATCCCGAATCTCTGCGCTACCGAGCGAGTTTCCTGAAGGAACTCGGCGTCGGTCGCACCTTCCCCGACGGACAGGACAGTCATGACATTGATCGCTGATTCCGCAATCGACACACTCTGGTACACCCGCTGCCCCGTTCCCACCGCCAGCGGCCTCGCCAACAGTCTCGGTTGGCTCGACCGGACGGCAAACGAATCCGGAGTGCGTTTCGGCGTACTGCAAGATGCCGGACCGGAATTGGCAGTGCGCCATTTCGATCACCACCTCTCCGGACTCATTCGCGAAGGCGGCAACGTCCCCGCACTGGCCGCGCGTGCCAGTGGTTCTCCGACGAGGCTCATCGGGCTCACCTGGATCGACGAGGCCCAGGCAATCCTGGTGCGCGGAGACTCCGACATCCGAGAAGCCGGTCTTCTGGCAGGCGCTCGGATCGGCATCCCGGCCTGGGCGGCAGATCAGGCCAGGAGCTTCCCCCGTGCCATGGCCCTGCACGGCTTCGCCTCCGCACTTCGACTCGGCGAGTTGAGTTTTGCCGACGTCACTCTCGTCGAGGTTGCGACGACGGCAGCCCCCGAGGTCCGCACCGCCTCGTCCACCCGCAACACGACGTGGGGCGTCGAATCCCTGCTACGCGGCGACGTCGACGCCATCTACGTCAAGGGTGCCCGCGCCCAGGAAGTTGCCCGCGAACATGGCCTCGCCGTTGCCGTCGATCTCGATTCCACTGCATCGCTACGTGATCGCGTCAACAACGGCACCCCACGACCGATCACAGTTCATGCCGACCTACTCGAACAACGCCCGGACATCGTCGTGGGTTTCCTCGCCGAGAGCCTGAGAGCGGCGGACTGGGCCGCAGCCAACATCGACGAGGTCCGAGCCGTTCTGCAGACCGAAACACAGTCGGGGCCCGAAGGTGTGGTGGCAGCGTACGGCGAGAACTTCCACACCGGACTGCATTTGAGCCTGTCTGACGAGCGTGTGGACCTGCTCGGCGTGCAGAAACAATTCCTGTATGCGCACGGCTTCCTTGCCGCCGACTTCGACCTGCAGTCCTGGGTGGCACACGAACCACTGGAACAGGCACGCAACCTCGTTGCGCAGAAGGGCACAGCAGAATGACGGACGTCTACTGGGAGCTACCGTCTCGCGGTGACGGACGCCGGGCGGTGGCCGCACTGAACAGTCGCGGCGGCTTCGGGCCGCAGCGACCGACTACCGTCGCGACCGATGTTCGTCCCGGAAACTTCGGGCCCTTCGACGAATTGGCACAGATCGTTCTCGCCGCCGAACTGTCGGGCGTCGACGGCGTTGTTGCACCGTACGATCCGAATGGCGAAGAGTCCTGGATCGTTGCAGCCGCCGCCCTACGTCAGACGCGTCATTCGCGAGTGGTCGTGGAGTTTCACCCCACTTTCGGCACCCCCGTCTACGCCGCCAAAATGTCGGCGACACTTCAGCGCCTGTCGGCAGGTCGTCTCGAATGGCGAGTGAAGGTCGATACTGACGCTGAAGATGCCATAGCTCGCGGTGATGCGGTTCGAGGAGCCGACCGCTACGCGCGCGCCGCGGAGTTCCTGACCGTCGCCCGCGGTGTGTGGAACGAGGAACAGATTCTCCCCGGCGGATTCGGCGGCACGGGTTACGACTTCGACGGCGAGTACTACGACGTACTCGGCGGCGGATTCCGAGGCATCTTGTCGGGACTCCGTTTTCCCCGAGTACATCTGACCGGGGACTCACCGGAAGCTCTGGAACTCTCGGCCCACCATGCCGATGTCCATCAGTTCACCCTTGCCGGCGACGAGTTGTCGACACGGATCACCACCCTCGACGACCGAGCATCCGAACTCGGCAGGACCGTCGAGAAGGTCCTGCGCATCCCGATCATCGCGAGGGAAACAGCGGACGAAGCCTGGGCTCGCGTCGAACGGCAACTGAGAGAAGCCGATTCCGCTGCACTCGAGATCGATCGGGGCGGCATCCTGTGGTCCGGATTCGACCGCATCGGCTACGAGCACAGTATCGGCCTCGTCGGAAGCTACGAGGAGGTGGCGCAGCGATTGTCGTCGTATCGCGATATCGGCGTGGACGGTTTCGTCTTGTCCGGTCGGCCACACATCGAAGAGCTGCACCGGGCGGGCGAGCATCTCCTGCACCTGGTCGATCCCGAGGGTCGGATTCGCAAGGAAGAGAAGGCCACCACAGAAGAGAAGGCCACCGCATGAGCATCGATTTCTATTGGCGGATCGGGATGGAAGGCGACCACGCGTCGCTGCGTACTCCGCGTCGCTACAACCGCGGCGATGCCGGTGGATACGGGCCGGGCAACATTGCTCCCGCGATCCGCGGCGGCGAATTGGACGGATACAGCTACATCGACCACATGGCAGCGGTGGCAAAGGCTTCCGAGTCCGCAGGGTTCCTCGGTGGACTTCTGCCGTCTTTCCCGATGACCGAGGATCCGTGGGCGACCGCAGCAGCGTTGGCCGCCGAGACCACCACCTACCGTTTCATGGTTGCGTTCCAACCGGGGTTCCTTCACCCGGTACAGGCAGCGCGGATGTCGGCCAGTCTGCAGCGAGCAACCGGCGGACGTCTGGTTTACAACATCATCAGTGGTGGAGGCGGAGCGCCTCAGCTGTGGTGGGGCGACAAAGTCGACCACGACGATCGCTACACCAGGACGTCCGAGTTCCTCGATGTCCTCAAGGGTGTGTGGGACGGCGAACCTTTCGACTTCGACGGTCGCTTCTTCCAAACCCACGGCGCCGCACTGCCAACCGGACTGGCCGGCCAACCGTTTCCCGAGGTGTACTTCTCCGGATCTTCGGCCGCAGCCGTCGCCGCCGCCGGACTGCACTCCGATTACTACCTTTCCTGGCTGGAGCCGTACGCCGATCTCAGAGCCAAGATCGACGGAGTGCGGGAGAACTCGGCCAAACTGGGACGCACGCCGAAATTCGCCGTACGCATCGACGTCGTAGCCCGGCACACCGAAGAAGCCGCGTGGGCCGAGATCGAGAAAGGCTGGGCCTTCGTCGACAAGGGGGCCGCCGACCGTGCAGCCCAGGGTGACTCGGTGGGCGCCGCCCGCATCAAAGGCTGGGTACCCGAACACATCACCGGCTACCGAGGTCTGGAAGTGCAACCCAACGTGTGGTGCGGCTTCAGCCTCATCCGCGGCGGACCGGCGTTCGGACTGGTCGGCAGTTACGAGCAGGTCGCCGAAAGACTCGACGAGCTGCGCGAACTGGGCGTCGACGCCTTCATCCTCGCCGGTAACCCGCATCTCGAAGAGGCATACCGCGTCGGCGAAGAAGTTCTTCCCCTCCTGCAGCGCACCCCGATCACACCTTCTGGACTGGAGACTCGATGACCACCACCGAAACTCGACTCGACACCGATACCGCAGCATTCGTCGAAGAGGCGCGTAAAGCAGCGGACAAGGCATTCGACGTCTTCCGCAAGACCGGAACGGTTGCAGCCAACGGGACCGTCAACTTCGTCGAACGAGTACCCGGCACGGAGATCGCGGTCGCCCTGAACGATCCGGGACCGTGGGCGAACGATCCGTCGGTGTCACCGGTTGTCGCCACCTTCGATGGAGAGGTGCTGTCCGGCAACGGATCTGCCGGATTTGTCACCGGCTACGCATCGGTCTTCCGTCAGCATCCGGAAATCACCAGCGTTGTCCACATCCACACACCGTGGCTCGGCGGTTGGGCACAGACACATCGGACGCTACCCATCCGCTATGCGGCTTCGCAGAGGCTGACGCTCTCCCGAGAGATCCCGCCGCACATCGATCGGTCCCGTTCTGCAGGCGATTTCATTCTCGAGCGTCTCGAACACGATCCCGATCTGGTGGCGATCTTCGAAGCCAACGGCGGGGTCAACGTCATCGGCCGCAGCGGGTTGCTCGACCTCGCGAAGTTCGTCGTCCTCCTCGAGGAGGGCGCCCAGTTCCAGGCGATCGCCGAATCCCTTGGCGGTTCGGTTGAATTCGATCCATCCAACCTTGCCGTGCAGTGGGGCCGTAGCGGACTCGCCGACGAGGCGCGTCGACGCGGCCTCATCTAGCCACCCCCATCACTGATTCAGAACAGGAAACCGTAGATCTCATGACCGTTCGCGTCGGATACTTCCCACACAACAATTCGCTGTTCGTTCTGCGTCACACCGGAATCCTCGAACGTCGTCTCCCGGACGTCGAGTGGGTGGACCTGCGTGAGCTTCCCGCCAAGCCTGCAGTCAACCCGGAGAACGCCTTGCCGACCCTGCACTCGGACTGGCTGTTCGAGGAGGGCGGATACGACGTGATCGGAACCGGATTCACGCCGCCCGTCACCGGATTGGCTCAGGGCCGCGATCTCGTCTACATCGGAATCTCCGGCCCACGTGTGGAGAACGGGCGCCTGGTAGTCAAGGCGGAGTCCGAGATCAACACGGTTGAGGACCTGCGCGGCAAGCGCGTCGGCATCGCGCACGGATCGTGGCAGACCACACTTTTGTTGTTCGCCTTGGATCAGGCGGGGCTGACCTGGTCCGACATCGTCCCCGTCGACACCGACGTACGCGGTGGTGGAGCGGACCTCGTCGACGGCACCATCGATGCCTGGGTTGGCGCGTACCCGGGGCTGACGGACATCGAAGCGAACCACGAACTGCGCACGCTGATCGCCACCGACGGACTCTTCAGCCACCCCTCACTGTGGTTCACCCGGCGCGATTTCGCGGATACCAACCCGGAGGCCCTCCAGGCGATCATCGAGGCCCTGCAGGAATCCGACGCCTGGATCGAAGCCAACCCCCGCGAAGCCGCCCAGGTCTTCGTCGACGACGTCGAGAAGCGTGGCGGGTCCGCGAGCCTCGATGCCTGGGAAGCTGCACTGCGCGGACGCCCTTTCGGTGTCAACCCTGTCACCGACGAGTTCCTGGACGAGCAGCAGCGCGCGGCCGATCTCCTGCTGAGCAACGGACTACTGCCGAAAGCGGTCACCGTCCGCGAAGCAGTCGTGCCGTGGATCAGCGAGTTCGTCGGTTCGGATCGTTCGTCGATCTGAGGACCCACTCCTGACAGATCCGCTTCACACGTGACAGATACCGAACGGTCTGCCATTGTGAAGGAATGCGGCGGCGCGTGGGTGAGAGTTGGTCCACGCGACCAGTCTCAGGGGTAACCCCTGGGTCGGCCAGAAGAATTGGATACTGCGTCCACCGGCGTTCGGCACGCTCCGCGTGCTTGCCGCCGCACCGGACAAAGGATTTGGTCACCCCGCCCCGTCGCATCCCGGAGTCGTATCATGCGTGACTTCGAGCTCGATCCCGAGTTGGCGCGTCGTCTGGCCGTTGCGGCCGCTGACGCTCCGTGGACCCTCAGCGGCCTCGAGGAGGCATTCGGAACCGTCTTCGGCGTTTCCCCGACGCTCCTGGCCGTGCGCGTTCTCGACCTCATGCCCGCTCCACCGTTCGAACCGCAGACTCTGTATCGATTGCTTCGCGAACTACCTCGCCTGCGGCCTGTTCCTCTCTCACTGGACACCAATGAAACCTCGGTGTGGCGGTTCGACGTTCCCCGCTACAACACCAGTGTGGACCTGGCTCGTTCACTGGATCTGACGATCTCCGAACTCGAGTGGTTCGCCGACCGAGGGGAATGGCTCCGCACGAAACCCCGACCGCTACGCCACTACCGGCCGATGCAGATCAGCAAGAAGGCCGGCGCTCGCCTCCTCGAGGTACCGAAACCCCGATTGCGCGAAATTCAGCGGAAGATCCTGCGCCGCATCCTCGACCTGGTGCCCCCGCACGACGCGGCACACGGATTTGTCCGTGGTCGAAGCCCTC
>NZ_LVCT01000484.1:0-17111 GCF_001647205.1 Rhodococcus sp. EPR-134 | reverse complement strand
TTCCCGGCGACATCGCCCAGTTCGAGGTGAACGGCTACGGCATTGCGCACGGCTCGTGCGGAAACCTGCTCGCCGATGATCTTCCCACCGACACCTTGGAGTCAGTCCTGGAATGGACTGAACATCAGGTTGATTCGGATACGCAACCACAGTTCGGTTTCTTCGACGGGCTCGCGGGTGCGGTGCACACCTTTCGGCATCACGGGCGACATTCGACAGCCGACAGGTGGGTCGAGACTTTGCGTCGAGCCCCACTCGACGACATCGACTCCAGCCTTTTCAGCGGCCTTTCCGGAATCGGTTGCCTCCTACTCGAGGAATCGGTTTCACGACCGACTGTGTCACCCACTCTCGCTGTCGTGACCGAGACTCTGCGCGAACGAATTTCAGCTGCTCGCTTGCATGTCCGCGACGCCGGCGGAACACCTTGGGCAGTGGCCGGCCGAGGTGGGCTGATGCGGGGACCGAGCGGACAAGCACTGTTCTGGACTCGCCACTACGAACTGAGTGGTGATCCTCGATCGCTGGAACACGCACGCCAGCTCGTCGACATCGATCTGTCTGTGATGTCGATGTGCCCTGACGGGTCGATGCAGCTGAGAGAGGAGCGCCGGACGATGCCGTATCTCGGATCCGGGTCTGTCGGTGTGGGCCTGGTACTTCTACAACTTCTGCGCCATGTCGACGAACCGCGTTACGCAGCTGCGGTGCGTGCGATATCCCGCGCCGCCACAGTCGAATTCACTGCCCAAGCCGGACTACTCAACGGGCGAGCCGGGCTGATTCTGTTTCTCAGCGAACTCTCCAAGACTCCATACGCCGGCGCCGATTGTGAACAGACGCTTGCACAGCAGTTTCAGCTTCTGGGCTTGCACAGCCTCAATCACGCAGGAGGCCTGCACTTTCCAGGTGAACAGAACCTGAGACTCTCGACAGACTGGGCAACCGGATCCGCGGGAATACTGGCATTGCTCCGTCATGCCGGATTGCCAACTGTCCGACAGTCGTTTCCACTGATGTGCGTGTCGAACTGCCACATCGCCTAATTGTTCGGAAGTTATCACCCACGGCAGATTGGAGCACAGAAGTACCAGGCGAAAAACCTGGAATTAAATCAACACCGCAAGCAAACTCGATCGATCAAATCCATCGGCAAGAACGCCGATCAACAAAGGAAATGACAATGGACGCTATTCTCTCCCTTCAAGATCTGTCAGTCGCCGCCGGCAACGTCGGAGATGCCGGCCAACTCGAGCAGAACGCGGCAATCAGTTCCCTCAGTTTCTTCTGCCTCTGACCTCAGGCCGATACCTCGGAGCAAGTCCGGGGTATCGGCTTTTACAATCCATATCGAAAAGAAAATACGGGTCGCCGCGTCGACTATCGACGAAGCGACCCGTATTGCAATGTCATTCCGCGCTGAACGAGGGAATCATCATGCTTCCCATCACTGCCAAGCCGCTGACATCTCGAAGCGAACCCAGAGCATTACTCAAGAAAGAAAAAAGCATCAGATACTCACCTCCTTAAGCTGCGAGTTGCCGGATCGGAAGGTCATCCCTGCACCCACCCGTCGCTCGACAATGCAGTCAGCATCTCGAAGAAGCTGACGTGGATCGCTGACAGTGACCCGGTGAAAAGACCAAAAACATCTTCCAAGGAACCCATTTTCGCCCTCCCTAATCTATTTGAACGGATTGAACGGGACGTCGAGGCCGAAGTCCACGGAGAGCGCGAAAGGCATTGTGATGATGGACTTGAAAGCAGTCAGCATCATGGGCAAGAGCGCCGAAACCGAACCCAGATCAGATGAATTCATCTCACATCCTCCTATTCGCTCGAGATTCCGACGAGTCCGTCGATGACGACTCCACCGGCATCGATTGACCCGTAGGCGAAATTCAGAATCGCCTGCAAGAACGGAACTAACATTTCCCACTCCTTCGCAACGGACATTCGCATGTCGTCGGTACTATTATCCGTCGCCCGTATTGCGGGATCTGGGGCCGAGCGATCACGATGTGGATGTAACCGTAGACAAAATCCTAGAACATGTGCCAGTTTTTGCGCTTTATTTCAAAGATCCCACCTTAAGTAGGATATTAGACGATTTACTCATAGGTGAACTCGTACTTAAGTCCTACACAAAATGTCGAAATCTGGCGGTTCCGCGTGGCAGGCCCATTACAGAATGAACGGTATCGTTTCATCATGGAACGCATCCACACTTCACCGAGCTGCATTCGCCGATGATCTACGCGACCTGGCGGCAATGCCGAGGGCAGATCGTATGGTCACTGGCGATGATATTCCTCCTGATCCTGACAGCCGCACTTTCAGGCTGGTTCGTTCAGCGTTCGGGCGAGAGTTGGGACTTCGGCGACATCTGCTCACGCTGGTACGACGGAGGTGGCAGTTGCCGTGCCGACACCGCTCTCACCTTGACGACGCTTCTCGTACTCCTACTACCGTTCGCCTCAGGAATGCTGGTCGGCGTCACCACATTCGCCCGAGACTTCGAGCAGGGTCCCGAAAACCTCGATTTTCTCGAGTCCACCAGCCTTGTTCGATGGTATTTCTTGCGGGTCCTGGTGGTCTTCGTTCCCATCACCCTTGCGATGGCAGTCCTGGGCCTGGTGCTCGGCTGGACTCAGACGCTTGGCCGGGGACAGGCGGCAACAAATGAGGCCACCTCGTTTTCCTTGATGGAGTTCCCCAATTTTCAGACGACGGGAATCGTCGTCGGCGCCTACACCTTTTTAGCAATGACTACCGGCAGCGCAGCCGCATTGCTCATCCGCAACACCGTCTTCGCGATGGTCATGACTCTTCTCGCGTTCTTGATCGTGCCCGTCGCACTGAGCGCGACGATGCGCGAGCATTACTTGGCCCCCGACACTGAAGTGCAACCCATCGACGGACTGGCACGTGCAGCGGAATATGCACCGGCGCCGTATGAAAATCTCGACTCGAGGTGGGTCATCGATGCCGGCTTCGCCGATACGGATGGCAACATGATCGACGCCGATTACACAATGTGCTGGGGCTCAGACAATTCCGATCGCAAGCAGCAAGACCTCGAGGTCGACAACTGCCTTCGAGAACAGGGAATCGATCACTATGCCGTGATCTATCACCCACAGAGCCGGTACTGGCAATTTCAGTTCATCGAGACTGCCGTGATGCTGTTGTGCTCCGGGTTGATGGTGGCGCTCGCACTCGTCGGCGCACGTGGACTTCGTCGGCGACCCGCCTATAACCGACTGTCCGAAATGTCGAAATCGATTTGATAGCAGCCATTTTCGATCCACATTCTCTTGTGTTCGAAACTCTGTTCGATTATGCTTTCGGCATGGACAGTCGGGATGCGTGGCAGCTGGATGGCGAGGACCTCAAGAGTGAGGTTCTCGATCTGGTGCGTGTCCGGCACGAGTTGCAGTCGCGGATGGTGTTGCTGATCGTGGAGATGTTTTCCCGTGAGGTTCTCGGTGGGAAGGGTTTTCGGGCGATCGCGCAGTGGTTGCACGGGTCGACGAATTTGGAGATCGGTGAGTGCAGTCTGCTGGTCGGGTTGGCGCGGTTGCTTCTGCTCGAGCCTGTTGTGGGCGATGCGTTTCACCGCGGGGATGTTGATGCGTTGAAAGCCCGTCAGGTGGCGTCGTTTTGTCAGCATCCGCCGAAGAACATGACGCCGGCGGATGTGGACAAGGCCCGCGGGATCCTGCTTGGCCTGGCGTCGAAGAACATCGCCGATTGTGATGCGGTGCGGGCGGCGATCCGCCGGATCGAGAAGCAGTACGGCAAACGCGAGGACGGCGTTCCGGTCGGTGAGGATTCGGAGCGTAACGAGTTCTACGCGTCGAAAGGTTTGTACGGGCGGGTCACTGTGAAGGGTGATCTGGATGCGGTGAACGGGGCCCGGTTGATCACGTTGTTGTCGAGTCTGTCGGCTCCGACGCCGGAGAAGGACGGCGTGAAGGACACCCGTACGCCGGCGCTACGGCGGGCGGACGGGTTCTGCGAACTACTGCGGCGGTACGAGCGGGCGGGGTTGGGTCCGATCGAGGGCGGGGTGAAACCGCACATCACCGTTACCGCGTCCGCGAAAGACATGACGGACCTGCAAGCGTTGAAAGACCTCCTGCCGTCCACGGAGGAGTTGGGTTTCGCGTGGACGGATTGGGTGGGCCCGATCAGTATCGATACCGCCCGGATGTTGGCCTGCGACTGCACGGTCACGCGAATTTTGTTGGATGAGAATGGTGTTCCGCTCGACTGCGGTAAGGAAGCGAGAACGGCGACCGTTCCGCAGCGGCGGGCGTTGGCAGTTCGTGATGGCGGGTGCGCGTTTCCGGGGTGCGGAACACCATCCGGGTGGTGCGATGCCCACCATATTGTTCACTGGAACGATGGCGGCCCAACAGATCTCGACAACCTGATCTTGTTGTGCGGTCATCACCACCGGACACTGCACCACACGGAATGGCGGGTGGAGATCGGTCCCGACCGAAAAACAGTGTTCTACCCACCCATGTCGATCGATCCGTATCAACAGCCGATCGGCGGGAACAGCCCACCCACAGCAGCATGAACCGCGACAATCGAATACATCAGCACCGGGGACGAACCATGCCCCGGTGCTGGTGCACGTTTCTGGTCAGATCCCAACCCCTCAAATCCCAGCCCCTCAGATCCCGGCCCTTCGCACGAGAGCGTCAGTGGCAGAAGGAGATACAACGTCAATCGCTCGTAACAGCCCCGCGTACCGCGGATACAGCTCGACGGGACGCGTATTGATCGCCCTCAAGATCCACGATGCAGCTTGATCGGCCGTCAGCGCCGGCTGGCTCACGTAATCCGCCGTCGGCGCGATCATCGGTGTTCGTATGAGTGGGAATTGCACTGTGGTGACATCGACACCGGTGCCGTGACATTCCGCGCCGAGGCTTCGGCCGAATGCACTGAGAGCAGACTTCGACGCGTGATAGGCGCTGAACCTGGGCATCACGCCCGCAGTGACTCCCCAGGTTCCGACGTTGATGATGTGTCCGGACTTCGCCTCGAGCATCGCGGGCAGTAGCCGCAACGTCAGTCTTGTCGGCCCGAAGTAGTTCAGCGCCATGGTGCGCTCGTAGTCATGGAATCGGTCGACCGAATCTAACGCGGTACGCCGGATCGAGCGACCCGCATTGTTGACGAGGATGTCGACCGACCCGAATCGATCCGCGATCGTCTCCGCGAGTTCGTCAACGGCTTCACCGCGGGAGAGGTCCGCAGGCACGATGTGTGCCCATCCTCCCCTGCGGTGAATCTCGTCCCGTACGTGTTCGAGGTTTTCCTCACCGCGCGCGACCAGGATCATCTCGGCTCCCCGACGAGCCAATAGATGAGCTGTCGCCTCACCGATCCCCGACGAGGCTCCCGTCAGGACGATGGTCTTGTCGGAAAGCGTGACGCCGCGAGACGGAACAAGGGAGCGCAGACGCGTCGGCGGTCTCAATGCAAGATTGCTGAGAATCGATCTGATCACGTCGGCCTCGGTTCGATCTTCGCGTGCGATTCGGTGCGAACCCGTCCCTGAACAGCCCACTTCGGACGCACCGCGGAAATTACTCAAAAGTAAGTTATGGCGCCGTTTCGGCCGTGTCAAGAATTCGTCGGGATTCAGGAGTATCTGCCACTAGCTTTTCCTGATACCTCGGGTTACATTAAATCCAGACCGAGTGCCAGCGATCACACAACCGGCCCTCGATTCCACCGAACACCGCGAGAAATACCAGCGGTGACCGAAACGAAGAGGAGACGCCATGACGCTCACATCGCCGCTCGACAAGCGCGGAGAAGCATCCGACGACTCGTACAACGAGACGCTTCGACTCCTGTCCGAGGGCTCGGTGCACAAGCACTTCGACCCGTACCTCGACATCGACTGGGACTCCCCCGAGTTTGCCGTCGTCCCGAACGATCGCCGCTGGATCCTCCCGGCCGAGACTGACCCGCTGGGTGCACACCCGTGGTACCAGTCGCAGTCCGAGGCCAGGCAGATCGAAATCGGCATGTGGCGCCAGGCCAATGTCGCGAAGGTCGGTCTCCAGTTCGAGAACATTCTGATCCGCGGCATGATGCAGTACGTCTTCTCACTGCCCAACGATTCGGCCGAGGCGCGCTACTGCACGCACGAGTCGGTCGAAGAGTGCAACCACACGATGATGTTCCAGGAGATGGTCAACCGCATCGGTGCCGACGCTCCCGGGATGAGCCGTCCGATGAAGATGCTTGCACCCTTCATTCCCCTCGCTGCGGGTCCGTTCCCCGAACTGTTCTTCGTCGGTGTCCTCGCCGGTGAAGAGCCGATCGACCACATTCAGAAGAGCATCCTGCGCGCCGGCGGCCAGATCCACCCGATCATGCAGTCGGTCATGGCCATCCACGTAGCCGAGGAAGCGCGTCACATCTCGTTCGCGCACAAGCTTCTGAGCCGTCGCATCCCGCTGATGTCACGCCCGAACCGGTTCGTCCTCTCGCTGCTGTTCCCGATCGTCATGCGCATTCTCTGTGACGCCATCGTCATCCCGCCGAAGTCCTTCTGGAAGCAGTTGACATCCCGAAGTCCGTGAAGAAGGACCTGTTCTGGGATCTGCCCGAGTCGCGCCAGACCCTGCGCAACTACTTCGGTGACGTCCGCATGCTGGCCACCGACACCGGCCTGATGAACCGTGCCTCGCGCCTGGTGTGGAAGGCCTGCAAGATGGACGGCCGCGCATCACGCTTCCGTAGCGAACCTCACCGCAGCTCGCACAACGCCGCCGCGTAGCTCCCGGACAGTCGAGATCGGACTCATAGCGCCATGCCACACGTAGTCACGCAGTCCTGTTGCAGCGACGCCTCGTGCGTCTACGCCTGCCCGGTCAACTGCATCCATCCGACGCCGGACGAGCCGGACTTCCTCACCGCCGAGATGCTGCACATCGATCCGCAGGCCTGCGTCGACTGTGGCGCATGCGTCTCGGCCTGCCCGGTCGACGCCATCGTCCCCGAGTCGAAGCTGACCGACCCGCAGCGAGTCTTCCTGTCCATCAATGCGGACTTCTACAAGGAAGAGCGACCCAGGCCGCTTCTCGCCAAGGTCATCCCGGCAGCCCACGTCGACAAGGGCCGACCGCCGTTGCGCGTTGCGATCGTCGGTTCCGGACCGTCGGCGATGTACGCCGCGGACGAGTTGCTGACTCAGCCTGACGTGCAGGTCAACGTCTTCGATCGCCTTCCTGTGCCTTACGGCTTGGTTCGCGCCGGCGTTGCTCCGGACCATCAGAAGACCAAGCAGGTCACTCGCTTGTTCGACAAGATCGCCGCACAAAAGGGTTTCGAGTTCTACCTCAACGTCGAGATCGGCAAGCACATCTCGCACAGCGAACTGCTCGAAAATCACCATGCGGTGCTCTACGCAGTCGGCGCTTCGTCCGACCGTGGTCTCGGCATTCCGGGCGCTGATCTGCCTGGCACGGCCTCGGCCACCGACTTCGTAGCCTGGTACAACGGCCACCCCGATCACGCCGACGACGTCTTCGACCTCTCACATCGCCGCGCGGTCATCATCGGAAACGGAAATGTCGCGCTCGACGTCGCTCGCATTCTGACGGCCGATCCCGAGAAGTTGGCCGGTACCGACATCTCCGCTCACGCACTCGCCGCTCTGCGGAAGAGTCGCGTCGAAGAAGTTGTCATCGTGGGTCGACGCGGAATCGCGCAGTCCGCGTTCACGGTCCCCGAGTTCACCGGCCTCATGGCACTGCCGGACATCGAACTCTCTGTCGGACCCGACGACATGGTTCTCGACTCGGCCACCGAAGAACTGGCAAAACGCGGCGAACTCCCGCATGCCGTCGAGCAGAAGTTGCGTCTCCTCGAAGCCCTGAAGAACCGCGATCACGTCGACGTCGGCAACAAGCGCATCACGTTGCGCTACCTGCTCACGCCGACCTCGATCACCGGCGACGATCAGGTCAGCGGAATCGAGTTCGCTCGCAACGCTCTTGTCGACGCCAACGGAACCGTGCAGATCGAAGCAACCGGCGATACCGAGACCATCGATACCGGCTTGGTCCTCACCTCGATCGGCTACCGCGGAGTGCCCATCCCCGGCGTCCCGTTCGACGAGCGTGCGTCGGTCATTCCGAACGAGAACGGCCGAGTCCTCGAAGCTCCGAACGGTGATCCCGCCACCGGGGTCTACGCGACCGGTTGGATCAAGCGCGGACCGAGTGGGTTCATCGGCACCAACAAGTCCTGCGCGCAGGAAACGATCAGGATGCTCGTCGACGACTTCAACGACGGACGCCTGACCAACCCGGTCGCCGACGACTCCGCAGTCGATCGTCTGGTCCGGGCGCGACAGTCCGACGTCGTCGACCGCGAGGGCTGGCATGCCATCGACAAGGCGGAACTGGAACGCGGCGCTGCGCACGACCGTGTCCGCGAAAAGGTTCTGGATCAGGTCGAGATCACCTCCATCCTCGACGCTGCGGCCCGGGTGAAACCGGCGCGTCGATTCGGTCGACCCGTTCGCGCTCGCTGATCCGCTACAGGTAAACAGCTACTTTCACGCACACGGCCCCGCCTGCAGACTCGTCTGCCCGCGGGGCCGTCTGCGTTCCGGCAGCGTCCCACTCAGCGAAAATTTTTGCCCGTCAGCGGCCGAAATCGTGTAATACTGCAACCTGTTCCAGTAAGCGGCACAGCGGGCCCACGATCCCCCGGATCAGGCTCGCCAACCAGATGAGGATTGCATGAGCGAGACTGCAACGCCGGCGCCGAACGGGAGTGTGACGCCTGCAGTAGAGGGTTGGTTCACCACCGGCGACGAACCTGCTCTGATCGGCACGAAGTGCCAATCCTGCGGCACCATTTCCTTCCCTCGTGAGGCGACGTTCTGCAAGAACCCGAGCTGCTTCAGCGAGGAGTTCGACGATGTGGAACTCTCCCGTAGCGGCACTGTCTGGTCGTACACCGACGCGCAGTACCAGCCCCCGCCGCCGTACATCCCGCGCTCGGATCCGTACGAGCCTTTTGCTCTCGCAGCAGTCGAACTGCCCGAGGGCATCGTCATCCTCGGCCAGGTGGCCGACGGATTCGGCGTCGACGATCTCAAGGTCGGCAATACCGTCGAATTGGTTGTCGAGCCGCTGTACACCGACGAAACCGGAGTACGTACGACGTGGCGATGGAAGCCTGTCGCCGCAGCTGATCAGGAGTCGCAGTCATGAGCAAGGACGTCGCAGTACTCGGTGTCGGTATGCACCCCTGGGGCAAGTGGGGGCAGTCGTTCGTGAAATACGGCGTTGCGGCCGCTCGCGCCGCGCTCGCCGATTCGGGTGTGAATTGGCAGGATGTCGACTTCATCGTCGGCGGCGAGACCGTCCGCAACGGGTACGGCGGATACGTCGCCGGAGCCACCTTCGCGCAGGCACTCGGCTGGAACGGCGCTCGCGTCGCCACGTCGTACGCCGCGTGTGCGACGGGAGCCCAGGCACTCGACACCGCTCGCGCACGAATCCTGGCCGGCCTCAGCGAAGTTGCCCTGGTCGTCGGCGCCGACACCACGCCGAAGGGCTTCCTCGCTCCCGTCGCCGGTGAGCGTTGGGACGACCCGGACTGGCTGCGCTTCCGCCTCATGGGTATGACCAACCCGGCGTACTTCGCGCTCAACGCGCGTCGTCGCATCGACCTCTACGGCGCCACCGCGGAGGATTTCGCCAACGTGAAGGTCAAGAACGCCAGGCACGGGCTGAGCAATCCGAATGCGCGCTACCGCAAGGAAGTCACCGTCGAGAACGTGTTGGCCTCCCCCGTGGTGTCCAATCCCCTTCACCTGCTCGACATCTGCGCGACGTCCGACGGCGGCGCCGCAATCTTGCTGACGTCGATGGAATACGCCCGCAAGATGGGCATCGCGGAACCTGTTCGCATCAAGGCTATTTCGACGGTCACGCCGACGTTCCCCCAGACGATCATGGACATGCCGAACTTCTCCACCGATTCCAGCTCCGCCGTTCCCGCTCCGGAGCGCACGTTCAAGGAATCCATCGGCTACGCCGCATACGAAGAAGCCGGGATCTCTCCCGAGGACGTCGACGTCGCCGAAGTCTACGACCTCGCTACCTCCGTGGAACTGGACTGGATCGAAGACCTTGCCCTCTGCAAGCGGGGCGAGGCCGAGCACCTCCTGCGTGCGGGTGACACCAGTATCGGAGGCCGCATCCCGGTCAATCCGTCCGGTGGTCTCGCGTGCTTCGGCGAAGCCGTTCCCGCACAGGCACTTGCGCAGGTGTGCGAGCTCACTTGGCAGCTTCGTGGACAGGCCGAAGGCCGTCAGGTCGAAGGCGCCCGCATCGGTATCACCGCCAACCAAGGTCTGTTCGGACACGGCTCCTCGGTAATCGTTTCCGCCTGACCCTGTTCTACTTTCGTGGCGGTCGCACACTCACCCGTGAGCGGCCGCCACGATCACGTCTGCCACTGCCCCTGGCTGTGAGACCAGCGAGGCATGGGAGGTCGGGAGTTCGCTGGTGTTCGCGCCCATCCGGTTTGCCATGAACCGCTGCGCCGATGCGGGGATCACGCGATCCTCACCGGCAACCAGATACCAGCTCGGTGTGTTCGCCCACGACGGTGGCCCGCCGAGCTCGAGGTTCGCCCACAAAGCCGCAGACTTCTGATGCGCCAACATCGTTGCCGCTGTCTCGTCGGAAACATCCTGAGCGAAGACGGAATGGAAATACTCGTCCGTGACGTAGCCGTCGACGTTCTTCCCGCCGATCGCGTGAGGATCGTCGACGATCTTCAATCCCAGAGCCGGAGGAAGCAATTGGCTGCCAGGAAACCTGATGGGATCGATCGTGATCTGCACCGGCTCACCCTGAACCGGAGCAAACGCAGCGATGTACACCAACGACTGCACCTTCGGGTCGTGAACATTGGTGATCACCGCGCCGCCGTACGAGTGACCGACGAGCACGACAGGTCCGTCGATGTCCGCAACCGTCTTCTCGATCACGGACGCGTCGTAAGCGGGCCCGCGTAGAGGATTGTCCGGCGCCACGACGCGATAGCCACGCGAGCGTAGGTCGGCGGCAACGCCGTCCCAACTGGTCGCGTCGGCAAAAGCGCCGTGGACGAGAACGACGGTTGGCTTGGGGCTCGCCACCGCAGCGCCGGAGCCGAAGATCACTCCAGCCGCGACTGTCATGAGTAACGCCAGAACTGCGGTGAATACACGTGAGATCTTCATGCGTTTCCTTCACTCTCGTCGAAAAGCGAGAAACTGCGGTAGGCCGGGACACGCCCGTTTCGATCCTAGAAATACCTGCTGCGACGGACGTGACTGTCCGTGCAGACTTTTGAGCTCACACTGCACAACTTCTGGTTGAGCGTCCGCATCGCGGGGTATCAGGGCTGCATGGCTTTGCTCCTGGATACTTCCGTGTTGGAGCCTGACCAACGCGCGGACGCCTTTGTCGACGCGATGGGTCGTGCCTCGGTCCCGTGTGCAATCCACTTGGAGAACCCGGAACGGGTGAGCGCGAGAATGAACGTGTGGAACCTCGGTGCAGCATCACTGTTCCGCTCCGAGTCGACCGGTATGCGGTTGACCCGAACACCACGTCACGTCCGGTCCGCGTCGATGCCCGTCCTTGCGATTGCCCTGCAGGAGATCGGGATCGGCCATCTAGATCAGCACGACGAACAACGCAGAGTGCCCGCCGGTGAGCTGTTGATGACGGACCTGACGTCGACCTACGATTTCTCCTGGCCGGGAACGGGCGCTTCCCAGTGCCTCTACGTTCCGATGGATCGGCTGGGACTGCCGATCGACACCGTGCGGGACGCAGCTACCCGGCCTCATCACAGCAATCTGTACCCCGTGATGATCGCGCACGTTCGTGAATTGTTCCGCAGCGCCGCTCTGTTGGAGACCGATCCTGCCGCCGAACAATTGGGCGAGGCCTCGATCGAACTCGCACGTGCTTTGGTCGCTTCGATCGCACATGCGAATCCTGACGCATCCGCTCCGAGATCGTCCCTTGCCATGACTTCGATCCGTCGATACATCCGTGAACACCTTCACGATCCGACACTGAACCCCGCACGAATTGCTCACGCCCACAACATCTCACTGCGACAGCTGTACAAGATCTGCTCGGACAACGGCTTTCGGATCGAACAGTGGATCATCACCCAGCGCCTGCAGAAGGCTCGGGACGAACTGGCTCGACCCGCTACCGTCGATCTGCCGATCGCGACCGTTGCGCACCGGGCGGGGTTTGTCGACGCCGGACACTTCAGCCGACGCTTTCGACAGGCCTACGGGCTGAGCCCGACTCGTTGGCGTCAGCTCCGCGATTGAAGCAGCGCCACAACGTCCGACTGACCACGACTTTCGGCATTGTCCAACGCGGTCTTCCCCGATGCATCGCGGATCGAGGGATCTGCCCCCGCGTCGAGAAGCTGAGTGATCACGTCGATATAGCGCGCCGAACCATCGCCGTACACAACGGCTTCGAGTAGCGCCGTCCACCCGGGATCGTTGATGTGATTGACCGGAACCCCGGCAGCGATCAGCATCCGGACGGTCTCGACATGCGCGTGTTCACTCGCCGGAATCAGCGCCGTACCGCCGTAACGGTTCACGCTGTCGACGTCCGCGCCGTGGGCGAGCGTGAGCGCCAGAATCTCGTTCAAACCCTCGGCTCCGGAATACAGGAAGGCCGAATCCTGCATGGAGTCCTTCGCGTTCACGTCAGCGCCGGCAAAAATCAACGTAGAAGCCGCAGCGACGGCGTTGTTCTTGGTGGCCTCGACGAGTGGAGTCCGTTCGCCCTCGCCGCGCGCTTCGATGTTCGCGCCGGCAGTCAGGGCAGCGGTAACAGCTGCGGGATCATTGCGGTCCACAGCATCGAAGAGCGCGCGTTCGGATTCCGGCGTCGATGGTGGATTTACACCCGTAGGCGGTACAGCTGCCGTTGTTGGTGCTGACGCCGCGGTTGTCGGCGTCAGCGGGGTGTCGGACGAACTGCAGCCAGCCAACGCTCCGGTCACCGATGCCGCGAAGATTGCGCAGGCGAGGACAGACTTGCGCGGCCGCGCCATCACAACGAATCACTTTCTTGGACAAGTGTTTCGAGCGTCATCCTGACGGCGTCCAGGTGTTCGGCCATCGCCCTGGAGGCGTGGTCGTAACTCCCGGATGCAATTCCTTCGACTATTCGTTCGTGTTCCTCGTTCGACTTTTCCTGGCGACCTGCAACAAGATTGAGTGTCTCGGATTGCCTTGTCAGCGCTTCACGGATATCGACGATTACCGACTCGAAGACCCGATTCCTACTGGCTTTTGCAATCAGTCCGTGAAATTGGGCGTCGAGTGCAACCCATACGAGCGGATCGTCCTCGTCACGCATCTGCTGTACCAGTCCGCGGAGGGCTGCCAGTTCCTCCGCTGTGTGCCGTTGGGCAGCCCACCCTGCGGCCGGAATTTCGACATGCGGCCGCGCTTCAACCAACTCGTTGGCCGCGTAGCTGCCGAAGTCGAGGTCTCGCGCTATCGAATCGCTGACGACGAAGGTGCCGAGCCCGGATTTCGTCTCGGTGAGCCCGAGGGCATGGCACGAGCGCAGGGCTTCACGGATGACCGATCGACTGACCCCGTGTCTTTCGGCCAGGGACGCCTCGGACGGGAGACGCTCTCCGACTGCCAGTTCGCCGGAGGTTATTGCGGCACGGAGGTCGGCGAGAACCGCCTCGGCAGCACTCACCCGCGAGGCGACGGGTCGCCTGGTGGCCCAGCTGTCTGACAGGTTCATGTCGTCATTGTTGCGACTGCCGAAGACCCGCGTCAAACATCGCACTTGATGAAGGGTTGACGTGCCGGAGTGAGCGAGGTAACAATTACACCTGTCAGACAGCCTGATAGCCCGATAGCTGGGCGGGACTACTACTCGACCGTCAGCGCTGCGATCCCGAAATACACCCACCGCGCAGAGTGATGCTTGCGCGAAGAGACACGAGGAATTGATCAAGTGCTCGAAACGCGAACAGAACACGATCTGCTCGGCGATCGCGAGGTTCCAGCCGATTCGTACTGGGGTATCCACACCTTGCGCGCAATGGAGAACTTCCCGATCACTGGTCGAACAATCGCCACGAACCCGCATCTGATCCGCGGCATCGCTTACGTCAAGTGGGCCGCAGCCAGCGCAAACGAAAAGCTGGGCATCCTCGACCGCCCGCGCGCGGAGGCCATCTCACAGGCATGCAAGGAGATCGTGGACGGGCGGTGGCACGAACAGTTCGTGGTGGACGTCATCCAGGGTGGCGCCGGCACGTCGACGAACATGAATGCGAACGAGGTCATCGCCAATCGCGCGTTGGAAATCCTCGGCCACCAGCGCGGCGACTACGAACGGCTTCACCCCAATGAACACGTGAACCTGAGCCAATCGACCAACGACGTCTACCCCACGGCCGTGAATATCTCGACGATCTTCGCGATCGATGACCTGCTGGATGCACTTCTTACACTCCAGAACGCATTCACGACCAAATCTCTTCAGTTCGCCGACACAGTGAAGATGGGACGCACCCAACTGCAGGACGCCGTGCCGATGACCCTGGGTCAGGAGTTCGGGACCTACGCGGTCATGATCGAGGAGGATCGGGCGCGTCTGGCTGAGGCCGCTCTTCTCGTTCACGAGATCAACCTCGGTGCGACTGCTATCGGCACTGGCCTCAACGCACCCGCCGGCTACGCCGAGGTGGCCTGTTCCGACCTGGGCGCACTGACCGGACTGCCGCTGGTGTTGGCAACGGATCTTGTCGAAGCGACCCAGGACGTGGGCCAGTTCGTCCACCTCTCCGGCGTCCTCAAGCGGGTCGCTGTGAAGTTGTCCAAGGTGTGCAACGATCTCCGGCTGCTCTCTTCGGGCCCGCGAGCCGGATTGAACGAGATCAATCTTCCACCGGTGCAGGCAGGTTCGTCGATCATGCCGGGCAAGGTCAATCCTGTCATTCCCGAAGTCCTCAATCAGGTCGCGTACGAAGTCATCGGCAACGACGTGACGATCACGATGGCTGCGGAATCCGGTCAGCTCCAACTCAACGCTTTCGAGCCGATCATCGTGCACTCACTGTCCGAAGGAATGCGACACCTCGGTGCGGCTTGCCGCATTTTGGCGGACCGGTGCGTACTCGGCATCACGGCTAACACTGAACTGCTGCGCGCCCGAGTCGAAGACTCCATCGGCCTCGTCACCGCGCTCAACCCCTACATCGGATATACCGCGTCCACTCGGATCGCCCAGGAGGCGTTGATTTCCGGGCGTCGCGTCGCCGATCTCGTAATCGAAGCCGGCCTGCTCGACCGCGAGGAACTCGATCGGTTGCTCAGCCCCGAACATCTCGCCAATCTCCGCGTTTCGGGGGAGAAGCCTCATGCCACCGCTGTTGCGGAGGAGGTTTGATGACCGTCGAACGGGAAGAGACAGGCCGCGCCGAAGTTGCCACTGAGGAGGATCTCGGATATCAGAAGGCGCTCGGCCCCAGACAAATTCAGATGATCGCGATCGGTGGCGCGATCGGAACCGGCCTTTTCATGGGGGCGGGAGGGCGACTACAACAGGCGGGCCCGGCCTTGGTTCTCGTGTACGCGCTGTGCGGATTCTTCGCGTTCCTGATCCTGAGGGCGCTCGGCGAACTGGTGATGCACCGACCGACTTCCGGATCCTTCGTTTCCTACGCACGCGAATTCTTCGGCGAAAAGATGGCTTTCGCTGCGGGCTGGTTGTACTGGATGAACTGGGCAATGACTGCCGTGGTCGACGTCACGGCTGTGGCGTTGTACATGAACTTCTTCAAAAAGTACTGGGCGCCACTGGGACACATCGATCAGTGGATGTTCGCTCTGATCGCGGTGTTGCTGGTTCTCGGACTGAATCTCGTGTCCGTGAAAGTCTTCGGAGAGTTGGAGTTCTGGTTCGCGTTGATCAAGGTCGTGGCCTTGACCGCATTCCTCGGGTTCGGTGTCTATTTCGTACTCTTCGGCACGCCCATCGAAGGGCATTCCTCCGGATTCAGCCTGATCGCCGACAACGGTGGGCTGTTCCCCAACGGAATACTGCCGGCAGTCGTGGTGATTCAGGGCGTCGTGTTCGCCTACGCTTCAATTGAACTCGTGGGGACCACGGCTGGAGAGACCGAAAATCCCCGGAAGGTGATACCCAAGGCGATCAACACAGTGATCATTCGGATCCTCGTCTTCTACGTGGGGTCGGTCCTGCTGCTCTCACTGTTGCTCCCGTACACCGAATACCACGCCGGTGAAAGTCCATTCGTCACATTCTTCGGTTCGATCAACATCCAAGGCGCAGATGCGATCATGAATCTGGTCGTTCTCACGGCGGCGTTGTCTTCCCTCAATGCCGGATTGTATTCGACCGGACGAATACTCCATTCGATGGCGACGGCCGGTTCGGCGCCTGCCTTCGCTGCCAGAATGAACAAAGCCGGAGTGCCGTACGGGGGAATCGCACTCACCGGCGTGGTCATCCTGTTCGGCGTCGGGCTCAATGCTGTTGTCCCAGCGCAGGCCTTCGAAATAGTCCTCAATCTTGCGGCACTGGGCATCATCAGTGCATGGGCGGTAATTGTGCTGTGCCAGTTGAGGCTCTGGCAACTTGCGAAACAAGGCAAAGTCACTCGCCCTTCCTTCCGCATATTCGGCGCACCGTACACCGGGATCGCGACACTGGTCTTTCTTGCGGTCGTTATCGTGTTGATGGCATTCGACAACCCCGTTGGAACGTGGACCGTCGGATCCATCGCGATCATCGCACCGCTCTTGATGATTGGTTGGTACGCCGCCAGGAATCGTATTCGCGAGTTGGCCATCCACCACCCCGCAGCTTGACGTGAAAGGACCACAGTGTCGAAAGTCGCAGTTGTCACTACCGGTGGCACCATCGCCAGCACCCGGGATGCGCATGGAATCAGCCGGCCCGCAATCACCGGTGCAGATCTGGTCGGCAACGAGCAGACCGACATCGAGCTTCGAGTCGTCGACG
>NZ_LVCT01000483.1:0-9499 GCF_001647205.1 Rhodococcus sp. EPR-134 | reverse complement strand
TGGTCGTGCTTCACGGCACCGACACGATGGAGGAAACTGCGTTCTTGTTGGACCTGCACCACGACGACCAACGCCCGGTGGTCTTCACCGGCGCGCAGCGCACTTTCGACCATCCCGAATCCGACGCTCGTTCGAATCTCGCCGCGGCGATCTCAGCCGGACTGGACATCTCGTCACACGGGCGTGGTGTCCTCATCGCCTTCGGCGGTTCGGTCCATCCAGCCGCAGGTACGCGAAAGTCCGATACGACGGCACTCGATGCCTTCCGCCGCGTGCACATCGATCCGCTCCTGCTGCGTAATCCCGAACCATTGCCGTGGCATCCGATTTCGGACACCCGCGTTGACATCATCGCCGTGTATCCCGGGGCAGACCGCGTACAAATCGACGCCTGCGTGCACGCCGGGGCGCAGGGACTTGTTCTCGACGGACTCGGTTCGGGAAATGCCAATCCGACGATAGTCGAGGCCGTACGAGACTGCGTAGGCGCTCACATTCCGGTAGCCGTGACAACTCGGGTGCCCTCGGGGCCAATCTCCCCGGTTTACGGTGGCGGTGGTGGCGGGCACGACTTGATCGCCGCAGGCGCTGTATTTTCCACCGATCTTCGAGCCGGGCAGGCACGTGTACTTCTGGCAGCCTTGTTGTCAGATCCGGATCTCGTGGGCCTGGAAAAGGTATTCGACCGCTATTCGAGGTTTGCTCGCACCCCGCCGTTCGGGCGGTAGAACTGGCGACACCATTCATTGTTCGAAATTCACTCCACTAAATCAGGGACTTTGGTCCGAATTTTCGACTTGGACGCTTATTTGGTGTACGAATTGGGTAGTTTCACATCATCTAACTCGTTCAAAATTTCGATCCAGCGGTCACGTCCAGTGCAGCCAGTCGAACAGGAGTCGGATGAGCAGCCCATTTCGTGATGCCGCTGCAGTAACGCTCGACGCGGCTCACCGCGTCGGGCAAGCGCACGTGCCAGGCGCCGCACTCAACGGTCGTTTTCACCCGCCAACTGCCGTGAAAGGACTGGTCGCGCGTCCGCGCCTGCACCGCAAACTCACCGCATCCACTGCCACCAAAGGCTCAGGCCCCGGGCCTGTCGGGTTGCTCTCGGCTCCGGCCGGTGCGGGGAAGACCCTACTTCTGGCCGATTGGGCTCGCGAATATTCTCGAGCCTCCCCTGATGTTGCGCTGGCCTGGCTGACGTTGGCCGAGCGCGACAACAACGTGTCGATACTGTGTGAATCCCTCGCCGAGGCGATCGCGACCTCCGTCGATGCGGCCGGCCAGAGGCTCCCCGTGCAGACCGGATCCAGGCCGCCCGTCGAGCAGTGGCTCGCGCACTTTGCGGAAACCCTCGAAACGCACGAGCGCCGAACAACGTTGATCCTCGACGACGTTCACACCCTCCACGATCCGATGTCGATCGGTCTCCTCGATCGGATACTCACACAGACCCCGGGCAACCTGTCGATTATCGTTGCCGCCCGCTACGAACCACCGCTCACGTGGCATCGTCTGGCTCTCGACGGCCGACTCACCCGCTTTGCATCCACCGATCTCGCTTTCGATCGCTCCGAGATCACCGCGATATTCGGCGAGTACGACATCACGCTGCGCGACGACGAACTCGCAATCGTCGAGAACTTCACCAAGGGGTGGGGCGCCGTCGTTCGCCTGACCGCCGCGTTTCTGGCCGGCCGCAGTGACATCGGCGATGCACTGAACGAGTTCACGCACACACCCCGCCCGATCGCCGACTTTCTCGTCGACGAGGTACTGACGTCCTTGCCCGAACATGTCACCTCGTTCATGTTGCGAACAGCGGTGGTCGATTCTTTCTCCGCCCAACTGGCGGAAACTCTGACGGACTCGAACGCTCTATCCGAGATCGACTCGCTGATTCAGTTCAACTTCCCCGTGACCCGTACCGATTCCGCCGACCACACAACGTGGTTCAGCTATCACCCTCTCTTGCGCGAGCACCTTCGGGCAGAGTTCCGTCGCGTCGATCACGTCGAGAGAAACCGCGTACACCTGCGAGCAGCAAGCTGGTTCGAAAGCAATCACTTCGAACTCGAGGCGCTCGAACTCGAGGTGTCGATCGGAGACCCACACCGCATTCTCGCGTTTCTCGAACGCTGCGGGCTGGGCCTCGTACTCGACGGGCACTGCGGGGACGTCGTGCGAGTCCTGGAATCGGTGTCGACGCAGGTTTCGGAATCCCCGATCACCCGACTGGTGCTGGCGGCGGCCGCCCTCCACTCCGGTGACGTGACCTCGGCGAGCACGTGCCTCGATCTTCTCGAGGCAACTCATCCACCGATTGCAGAAGATCCATTGTTCCTGGCGATGAGCCTGGAAATCTCCTGCGTTACGGCGACTTCCGACAACGAGCCGCTGGCGGCACGTCTGGAGCGGCGTCAGAAAAGCACCCACTCCGACATCGAAGCCTACGCACACATGGAATTGGCGACGGCACACTTACTGCGACGTGAGTTCGACAGGGCGACTGTCGAATACACTCAAGCCGTCGCACTCGGGACAATACGGGGCAGGGCGCGATTCGTCTTGAAGTCGCTGACCGGACTGGGCTACGTAGCTTCTCTCAGCGGAGACATCGGGGCGATGAGGGCTCACTCCGTCTACGCTCTCGACTACGCGGTCGAACATCGCATCACGACGACTGCGGAGTACGAGTTGTCCGCGTCGGTGGCCGCCTTTGCCACATATCTCTGCGCTTCGAGCGAACTCCCGTACCGCATCCCGACAATCGGAAACTACCGGAGCACAGACGTTCTCGGCGCCAGCGCGCCGGTGTTCGGGTGGCACTCCGTCGTAACCTTCGGCCTTCACAGTCTCGACGGCTCGACCGACCGACGCTCGACCGCCGCCGATGTCCGCGACGCGATGCTCAGCGCGATCGAATTACGTACCTTTGCGTTCGCGACCTTGGCTCTTCTACCACCCGTCGTCCACGCATGCCTTTCCGTCGGCGAAGTGGAATGGGCAGCGAGACTCGTGCGTGACGCAGCCGATCAATTCGGAGAAACGTCGGAGATACATCTCGCACGGGGTGCCGTCGCCTTCTCGTCCAACAAGTTCGCGGAAGCACTCGTCGAAGTTTCCGAAGCTCTCGGGTCCTCCGAAATCCCGTTGCTCGCACATCACGTCTACGCCTGGACACTCGAAGCCGGGATCCACGCTGCAACAGGTCACGAGCGCAAGTCGTTTCGCTCCCTCCACAAAGCGCTGCGCGCCGCGGAAGCCGGTAGCCTGCTACGCCCCTTCCTCGACTACGGCGCATCCCTGCGGCCGGTGTTCGACGAGTTCAGTGGACATTTCGGCGATCAGGAAGCATTTGCCGAACAGGTACGTAGCCGCATTCGCCCACAAGAATTGGTGAGTGCACCGATCCTCACGCCAGGCGAATACACCGTGCTCCGTGAACTGGCTTCCGGAGACACCACCGAGTCCATTGCCGACACGCTGTTCCTTTCCGTCAACACCATCAAGACGCATCTTCGCGGGATCTATCGCAAGTTGGAAGTGAGCAACCGACGCGACGCGCTCAAGGCTGCGCGACGCGGCGGACTCATCTGAGCAAGACTGCTTCCATGCCCCCGAAGCTGTATTCCGATACGCGCGATCGATTGACCGTGTGGGCGAGACGTACACCCAGTCGACGGTTGGCGACTGATGCAACCATCGGGGTCTTCGAAGTCGGGCTCGTGGACAGCGCCATGACTTTGGCGGCCCAGGCCTTTACGTCATTGCTCCCGGTCATGATTGCAGCGTCGACCTTGGAGAAGCTGAAGCCGTTGGCTGATGCCGCCAAAGACGACCTCGGCGTCCAACTCCCCGACACCGTATTGACCAGTACCTCTACCGCGGCAGCGTTCGGGATTGTCGGCTTGCTCATGCTGCTGATCAGTTCCACGTCCTACGCTCGCGCTCTCGGCCGGATGTACGGACGGATCTGGAGCGTGCCGACGGCGACACTCCGTCAGGCGTGGCGGTGGTTCGCGGTAGTGTGCGTCGTGGCCGCGTCGGGGGTCGGTGCGGCCCTGTGCCGTGAACTGAATGGCGTTCCGGGAGTGGGCAGAGTCCTGGAATTCACAGCGGTCTACGTCGTGTGGGCACTCGTGTGGACAGCCGTGCCCATGCTGCTGACGGCCAATCGCATGACCACTCGAATGTGCGTCGGGTCAGGATTGCTCACCGCGACGGGCCTGACCGGACTGCACGTGGCCGGCACTCTTTTCCTCCCCCGAATGACAAAGACGTCGCAGGACGAGTTCGGTCTTCTGGGCGTGATGTTCACCGTCATCGGCTGGCTGTTCATCTTCTCGGCCATCGTGGTTGTCGCGTCGTCGATCGTCGGATCAGTGGCCAAAGATTCCGGTCCCCTGGGAATCTGGCTACGGACATCACGCTGAGGTGTTGTCTCGACCTGCAAGCGCTTGCGAGACGGTCGGATAGACGTCGACCTTCAGCGCGCCCTGGTCGGCACCGGACAGAACGTCGCGGAACTGCCCGATGTCGCGTGCCACTCGGAAGCTCACATTCTTGCGTGCCAACGAATCTCGAAGCTGAGCCAACATCTGCGCAGCGCTGACGTCGATGAACGGTGACGTCTCGGCGTCGAGAACGACCATGGTGGTGCCGGCGGTCACCAGACCGGTGATCTGATCACGCACGTGATCGGCATTGGCGAAGAACATCCCCGCTTCGACCCTGACCACTACGACGCCGTCGAGTGTTTTCAGATCAGGATGCCCACTGATGTCGACCCAGCGCGTGCCGTCCTTGGCCAGAGCGGCCACGTGCGGTTTGGAGACCCGATACAGGAGCAGCAACATCGAGACGGCGATTCCGATGATCAGACCGGGCAACGTGTCGAAGAGGAGAACCCCGAACATCGCCGCGATCGCCGCCGCGAAATCGGCCCGGGCAGCGTGCCCGTAGATACTGCCCAACCTCTTCGTCCATACCCGGTACAGCGCTGCGAGGGAGGAGAAATCGACCAGTTCGATCACTGCTGCGATGACCACAGCCGAGAGCGTCGCCTCTGGCAACTTCTCGAACAGGCCGGTGAGAAACAGCAGTGTCACCAGCGTCAGCGCCGCGACCACCAGTCCGCTGACCTGAGATTTGGCGCCCGCTCCTCCGTTGACGGCGGTCTTCGACAGGCTGCCGTTGACCACCATTCCCGAGCAGAGACCCGATCCGAGATTGGCCGCACCCAGTCCTGCCAGTTCACGATTGGCGTCGATGGTGTAGCCGGCTTTGGCCGCGTATGTCTTTGCAGCGCCAAGACCTTCGGCGAAACCGATGAGCAGAACGCCGACCGCAGGTCCGACCAGGTCGAGGTAGTCCTCGGCTCCCACACCACTCGGCAGACCCATCGACGGCAGGCCCGAGTCGATGTGTCCGACAATGTCGATGCCACGATCGTCGAGGCCGAACAACGCTACTGCGGTAATGCCCAGCAGCACGACGAGGAGCGAACCCGGTACGAGCGGAAGCCATCGCTTGACGCCCAGGACCATTGCCAGGCTGAGCAATCCGATGATCACGGTCGGTAGGTCGACCTCACCCAGTTCCTTCACCACTGTCCACGTCTGGACGAAGAAGTTTCCCTCCCCCTTGTCCACGCCCAGGAGTTTGGGTACTTGACCGATGATGATCGTGAGCGCCAGACCGACGATGAATCCCTTGAGAACCGGCTCGGAGATGAAGGACGCGATGAATCCGAGGCGCATGAATCCTGCGAGCAATCCGACGAGCCCGGTCACGATCGCCAATGCCGCCGACAGCGCGATGAATCGGCCGTCGTTTCCTGAAGCCAATGGCGCAATCATCGCCGCGGACAACGCTGCGGTCGCCGACATCGGCCCGACGATCAGATGGCGCGAACTGCCGGCTGCTGCATACAGAATCAATGACGGAACCGCAGCATAAAGCCCGACCACCGGCGGAACTCCGGCGATGGTGGCGTACGCGAGCGCTTCCGGAACAAGGACAGCCCACACCGTAAGGCCCGCAATGATGTCGGGGCGAAGCCAAGCGCGTTGATAGTCGGACAACGACCCGAAGACCCACCAGGTCCGCGTGTGCGGAGCACTCATAGTCCTTGCACCCCTTTACTGATCTGCATCGCCGCGATCAGGACGAGGAGCCCGACGTTCAGCAAGTGCGTGTTGGTGGCTATCCAGGTGCGGATCTTCAGCAGCGGTTCGGTTGCCTCGTCCTTCTTGATCAGCAGGAGGGCAACAGGTACCGCGACCGAGGTCACGGACACCAGCGAGAAGATCACGGCCGAGACGATCTGCGACGTCGGTGCCACGGTGCTGAGACGAAGGTTCATCGCTGCTGCGATGGCACACGACATGTCGATGGGGTTGAGAACGAACAGCGCGAAACCGAGCACACCGGATCGCATTGGTTGGAAGTGCTCAACCGATTGCAGCATCTTCGGCAGCTGAGGGGCCGCAGCCACAACGTCGCCAGGGGCAACTGCAGCCGCCATCGCCTGAACCCCGCGACGACTGCGTGAGTAGACGAACCAGGCACCCGCCAGCAGAGTTGCCCCGAGAACGAGATGGATGACGGGCACCCACAGCGGAGGGTGTGTGCGCTGATGAACCTGGAGTGCGGTCAAGATGACGTACGAACCGGCCAGCGCGACAACTATTCCGAGATACCACCCGATCAGGTACGCAATGCTGTTGATACGCGCTCGTTCGGAAAACAGTACGGCCACAACGGCGACAACCGCCAGCGGGCTCATGATGATCCCGAGCGCCAGCGGGATCTGTTGCAGTAGCAGCGATCCCATAACTACCTCCAGTTGTCAGAGACCGCCGATGCCCTTGCCGATGAGAACAACACTGATAACCAGGATCAACACACTCATCACCGTGGCGTTGTTTTCCTGCAACCACACCTTCAGCTTGGCCAGCGGACCACGCAGTCGCTCCGCGGCAACGAGGTAGCCGATCACGGGCACGCACACTGTGCAGGCCGCGATGATCGTGAAAACCAGAATGGCGACAACAACTTCTCCGGAGCCCAATGACGCGGATCCGATCGAGATTCCGGCCGCGATACACATCATCAGATTCTTCGGATTGATCGCAGCCAGAGCGAAGCCCAAGCCGAGGCCTTTGACAGCGGTCATGTCATCGATGGCGTGCATCCACTTCGGGGTTTCGTGCTCGCCTCCGCGTCCGCGCCATTGCTTGACTCCGAACGCAAGCAGCAATACACCCAACGCCAGCTTGATCCACGACACTGTCGCTGACGGATCACCTTCGGAGTCACCGAGCTTGCTGGACAGAAGCACGAAGATCACGGTGGCGACGACGATTCCCAGTATCCAGCCCAGCGCGAACCCGACGCTCGTGCTGCCGGCACGCTTGGACAACAACATCAAGATTGCCGCGATGATCGGGATCGGCGATACCGCAACGCCGACCGCGAGGGGTAACAGATCCCCGATGACAGATCCCATGCCGACCTCTTCTCTCTCCCGGTCGACACTAGGGGTGGCGACTCTGCGGAGCCTCACACAAAAGGGATGAACGGACCCGCGACGACATTCACCCGTAGGGGATGACGCCCCGAGCGCGTACGCGAGTAAGACTGGATCCCACGGATGCGGAGTCCTGGATCGGGCAGCGACGCCGATTGCACTTGACGACATGCGATTTCGAGGCTCGGAGCGGCGCCTTCTCGAACCTCATGGCCCTACGAAATGGAGCGGATACTGATGAATGCTCCCACTCGGTATCAATTCCTCATCGACGGCGAAGTGTCGGACCGCGTCAAGGCCGCATTTCCTGAACTCAGTGTCGCCAGTGCGGCCGGCGGGTTCACCAGTTTGTACGGACCCGTCGCGGACCACACGGCTATGCGGAGCATCATGGCCCGTCTCGATTCCCTCGGCCTGACCGTCGCCGAAATGCGTCGACTCCCAGACTGATCCGAGCCACACCCTGTCGAAATGTCCCACGCACGAGCGATGGTCCCGACCGAGTCGACTCGGTCGGGACCAACTGCTCTCGGGTTGTTCGGTGCCTAGACTCTGTCCCTGTCCCAGGTCGCGACCGCCCAGATCACAACGACATCGAGCGCGATGACCAGGATCGACCACAGTGGGTAATACGGCATCCACAAGAAGTTGGCGATGATCGAGAGCGACGCAATGACGATTGCCGCCGCCCTGGCCCACACTGCACCGGTGAAGAGGCCGAGGGCCACCACGATCCCGATGATGCCCAAGATGATGTGGATCCAACCCCACGTCGTGATGTCGAACTTGTACGTGTAGTTGATACCCACGACAAACAGATTGTTGTCGGCAACGGCCGCGATGCCCTGAAGCAGAGCGACAATGCCTGCGGTGAGCAGCAGAATTGCTGCTGCAAACGTCGTACCTACCGCGAAACCCTGCCGGACAGGGTGATTCGCGGGTTCCCGCGGTGGAGCAGTCATCAGCGTTCCTTTCGACAGAATGCACTTCCCTTACTCAGTCTCGAGGGGCTGGAAGGCGAAAACATCACCCGTCGCGGATGAACCGCAGGTCACCGACCCGTACCCGCTTGCCGGGATCGCAAACCAATGTTGGCAGACTGGCACTGTGCAACACACCGTAGTCGTGATCACCGATATCTATGCTCCACCGGCGGTGATCTTCGATCTCGAACTCGACATGGACGAACACTCGGCCTCGCTCCGCGCAACAGATGAGGTGGCAGTCACGAGTACGGGTAGATCGACGCTGGGAGAGGGCGACGAGGTGTCGTTCACTGCTCGGCATCTCGGGTGGAGATTCTCGATGACAAGCCGGATCACGCAGTACAACCGTCCGTACTCGTTCACAGACGAGCAGGTCCGCGGCCCGTTTGCCGCAATGCGGCACGAGCACGTCTTCGACGTTCAGCCGGGCGGGTGGACGCGGATGCATGACCGCTTCACGGTTACGGCCCCCTTCGGGGCGCTCGGACACCTGGCGCTGAGGTTGGCTGTCGGCCCGTATCTGCGGCGCCTTCTCGAGCAACGCGCCGCGCACATCAAGGGCCGCGCAGAAGTCGGCACGCCTTTCATCGAGTGAACACCCGCTCTGACGCACCGCAGCGAGTGCTCACTCGACAAAACCTGTGTTCACTCAGCAGCAGTCGCACTCGTCACCGCTCTCGGGCACAGCCACAACCGGGCAGCACGGATCACCCTTCCACGCGTTGATGCCTTCTTTCACCGCGATGACGGCGATGACCAGTGCAGCAATCGGATCTGCCCACGACCAGCCGAGTACCGAATTGAGCAGCAAACCGACCAGCAAGACCGCAGAAAGGTAGGTACAGAGGAGCGTCTGCTTCGAATCCGCGACCGCCGACAGCGAACCCAACTCCCGACCTGCTCGGCGTTGCGCATAGGACAGAGCCGGCATGATCGCCAAACTCACTGCAGCCAAGAGTATTCCGACGCTCGTGTG